>JALOPK010000394.1 GCA_025453925.1 Candidatus Eiseniibacteriota bacterium
AACCATTTCACTGTACCCTTTGCCACGTGTTCTTCTCCTTAGACCCGTTCGGGCCTACAGACTATTCCCTCTGGTACTGTACAAGGGGTAGACTCCGAGGGAGGAAAGCATACTCCTTTACTAAGCCGCCAGGGTACCACGCCCGTGTCCGACTGTCTACAAGATGAATCCACAAATACGAAGAGTAACTGCGATCCCCCGGCGAACCTTCCCGCGCACCCCGCTCCGGACCGTCGAAGGCAGGATTCCGCCCCAATCATGGCGACGACGACCGAAAAGAGCGAAACACCGCGAAGAAGAGAGGATGACCGCGATTGTAGTGACGCCGCAAGGTGCCCACATGCAAGGCGCGTACTTCTGGCCTCAGAAAAGCCCGTGGCCACTGGTCGTCCCCGGCCGCACGACAATCCTTTCTGGGCAGTTGGCCTTGGAGATATCGCAGTAGCGGCATTCGCCCCAGCTCGGGACCTTCTTGGCGGGCTCGGGTCCACCGATCAGGCGAACCGTCTTGCGGAACAGCTCCCTGAGGTCGTTGTCAAGCCTGGACGAAGGGACGTCCACGGCCATGCTCTTGTACACGATGCGTCCCTCGAGCTGGCGACCCTTGCAGTGGCCCTGGACATGGGGCAGCGACAGCATGTACACGAGCACCTGGAGATGGTCGGAATGCCGCGGGGTGCCGGTCTTGCAGTCCTCGACATAGACCTCCTGGCCCCGGATGGCCACGATGTCTGGCTTGCCCGACACCTCGATCCCGGTGGTGCCCGTCAGGGTGAAGGAGTTCTGGTCTTCGGCGTAGACGGTGAATCCCTGCGCTTCGAGGATGGCCCTGCGGGTACGCAGCAGCTCCGCATGGTCAGCGGTCCACCGGGCGAGGTCACAGCCACTCGGCACCTTGTCCCATTCGTAGTGAGAGCGGAACCATGGCGCCCATTGGCACTGGCGCTCGCCGGCCATGAGCTTGGAGAGCCAGGTGACCCAGATGAACGGGTGGGGCCTTTCAAGATTGGTGGAGGAGTCCCGGTCTCCCGATGCCTGCGGCTGGCAGGAGGGCGGCTGTGATTCGTACACAACCTTCGTAGAGGCGTCTGCTTTGGTGCTCATATCAATTACAGTGTGGGGGGCACCAGATTAAAAATCTTTCGCTGCTTCTGCCGCGGCGACCAGCGTGGTCAAAGATGCAAACCTTTATTAACTCCACCGCATTCACTACTCTCCAATCCTCACAAACGGAGTTGATTCAAGCATGGCGAGCCGTCCTTACGGACACCAAGGCTCGCCGAGGATTTTCGCACCTGAAAGCACCGGCGCCAGCCGCGTCATCATGAAGCGAAACCTCGACGGTAAATACGGATTGGCCGAGGGCCAGCCGACAATCGAGGTAGTGATATTTCTGCAATATTGAAAAGAACAGTTCATCGACGAGAGCTTCTTTGGGGCCTCGCGAGTTTTGTGTCATGCATTTGTCAGCGAGATATCGCTCAGAGGGCAGCACGCTCTCCAACTGGGCCGTTATCATGGATGCTGTGATTTGCTCGTATGTGTCTTTTGAAAGGATCCAGCCATGGCAATGCCACGCAGTCTGGGAGATGAATTGTTCAAATCCCGCCGGAGAAAACGTTCTTCCCTGGATGGCTCTGTCCCGGGGCTGCCCCAGGAGCGCTTCCACAAGTCGCGCAGGCCTGTCTCGGGCACACCCTATGTGCCCATGCAGGGGGGCTACCACCATGATCTATATAATTGGGGTTTGCCCGGTGAGTATCACCCGAGCGTGAATGCCCCTGCTGTCCAGACGGATGAGTATGATCCGGACTGGGAGTCACATCGTATTGCTCGCACCCACGACGAACGGCCGTTCGGCGCCGTTCCTCAACTGGAGCCCGGCGAGGCGCCATTCGACTACAGACACGCGCAGGCGATGACGAGATTCTTCCTGAAGGCCATGGAGGTGCAGTATCAGCACCGTGAAGATGGCCAGGAAGTGCCCTCGATGGCGGACATATGGCGGGCACATACGGCCGGCGATTTCAGTTCGCTCTCGACGCCAAAGCACACCGGTGACAGTGCGGCAGACTTAGCCGGACACTCCTCGCCCCCGGCCCTTGCCCGATCACCAGATCCAGCGCGAAGTCCTCCATAGCAGGATAGAGGATCTCCTCAACCGTCTTCCCGAGCCGGTGGCACTCATCGATGAACAGCACTTCCTTTTCATGCAGGTTACTCAGGATAGCAGCCAGGTCGCCGGCGCGCTCGATCGAGGGCCCTGACGTGATCCGGATATTCGCACCCATCTCGTTGGCGATGATATGGGCCAGCGTCGTCTTGCCCAAGCCGGGCGGCCCGTAGAAGAGCGTGTGTTCCAAAGGCTCCTGGCGTCCCTTGGCCGCAGCGATCAGGATCCGCAGGTTCTCTCGAACTCGATCCTGCCCGATGAGATCATCCAGCCGCTGGGGGCGCAGTGCGCGATCCAGCTGCAGTTCCTCCGACTGCGCCTCTGATGATATGGTTCGACCTTGGCTCATAGCGTGACTCCGGCTGAGAATGGCATCCAAGATTGCGCCGGCCGCACCTAAGGCTCCAGCGCATCCGTCGCTCCGTCGACCGTGATGACGACTTCCTTGACGGTGGGGAATTGCAGCAAGGTCGCCGCGATCTGCTCCCGTAGCAGGCTCACCCGCAAGGTCCCTCCACTATGCGCGGTGAGCTCTTCGGAGAAGTCCACGCGCGCCACACCATCGGTAATGGTCAGGCTGTTCAGCCGCACGCGCTCTCCCCAGCCCGGCGCGCGGCCCGGATAGCTCAGAATTTCGGCGGGGGAAGGAATCGCACTGGTGAAACCGGCAAGGTTGCCCGCGGTGGGTCCCCACAGGAGCATCTCAAGGGAGGCGCGTCCGATGCCTTGCGTCTTGGGGATGCGGATGGTCTGCGCCTGCACCTGCTCCCCCAGCACCCAATATACCTTCGTGCTCATCGTGTCCGGATCCTGCGGGTTCAGGATCGTGACCGGCTGGATGGCCAGCGGGGAGCCGGTCAGTGTATGGATCTGGATGACCCCCATCTGGGTGTCGGGCATCGGAGGCTGTGAGCTACCAACCCAATCCAGCGCCGTCACGACCAGCCCCCGACCGTCCGAACCACGCACCGTGGGCACGACGGTCGCGAACTGTGTTCCATCCTCCCAGGCGATGGTGATGTTGACCTGCTCGCCCGGAGTGCCCACGCGCGCCATCACACCTACGGGCAAGGTCACCTTGGCTAGTGGGGCGGGCGACTCGATGTAGCCGCTCCCCGGGTAGCCTTCCAGGGTCACATCCACGGTCGCTATCGCGGTCACCGATCCATCCCTGGGGCTGAACTCCACGACCTCGATCCTGCCCGCGCCTGGCGTGCCGCCATAGG
>JALOPK010000395.1 GCA_025453925.1 Candidatus Eiseniibacteriota bacterium
GCTGATTGCCGCGAGCTCGTCCTCGAGGAGAAGCGCGACCGCATCCAGTCCGGTTGCCAAGAGGCGCACTCCGTGTTCGGCAACCACCGGCAGAAACCGCTCTCCCGGATTCTTGACGAGTTCGAGGAAGGTCCGCCGACCGGTCAGCACCGAATCGCTGAATCCCGCGGGGATGATCAGCAGGGCGGACGCCTTGCCCTTTCGGATCAGATCCACCCCTTCCTCGCCCACGAACACCGGGTCTACAAACTCGGTGAGGCGTTCCTGGCGTAGCCCGCTGGTGATGAATTGGCTGATGAAGGCTCCGTCCCGGTCCAAGACCAGAAGCCGCAATCGCGGCACCCTGGCAGGGCGCTGGCGTGATCCGAAGGAGAGGCCCATGATCCCCGTGAGCAGCAGTGGCACCAGGAGCATGAGGATGATGCCCACGGGTGCGCCGGCGGCACGCTTGAGGTCGCGCCAGGCTACCGCCAGCGCCCGCTTCACTCGCGAAGCTCCCTCCCGGTAAGCTGAATGAACAGGCTCTGCAGCGTGGGCCGTTCGACGGCGATCCCGGCAACACCGGGGAGATTCTCGAGCAGCGCGCTGAGGAGCGCCGGCAGCGGGGCATCACCGATGGGCTCCAGCGCCACGCTGTGCGTCTCCCGCGACACGACCCGAAGCCCGGGGATGCGTTCCAGGAACGTATTCGCGGGGTCGAAGGCCCCGTGCAGCCGAATCAGTTCACGGTGATGCACCATACGCAGCAGCTCATCCATGGTGCCCATGGCCAACACCGTCCCGTGATCGATGATGGCGATGCGGGCGCAAATGGACTCCGCCTCCTCCAGATAGTGGGTCGTGTAGAGCACCGCCGTACCCTCGGCAGCGAGGGCACGCACGCGCTCCAGAAGCAGAAGACGGGCCTGGGGATCGATCCCGAGGGTCGGCTCGTCCAGTACCAACACCTTGGGGCGGTGGATCAGGCCCATGCACAGGTTCAGCCGGCGTTTCATGCCGCCGGAGTACGTCGCCACCCGATCTTTCGCCCGACCATCCAGCCCGACCATCGCGAGGAGTTCGTCAATGCGCCCGTCGAGAAAGGCGCCACCCATGCCATAGAGCCGCCCCCAGAACCTGAGGTTGTCTCGGGCAGTGAGTTCATCGTAGACCGTGATCTGCTGAGGCACCACGCCCAGGCGCGCACGCACTCTGGGCGTGGTCGGCGAGATCTCATCGCCCCCGATGGTGACGCGGCCAGCATCGGGACGCATCGAGCCGGTCATGATTCGTACCGTGGTGGTCTTCCCGGCGCCGTTGGGGCCGAGAAGGCCGAAGATCTCCCCTGGGCCCAGCGCGAACGAGACATCCCGGACCGCCTCGATAGGGCCGAAGGACTTCCGGATATGGTGCACCTGTACGAGAGGCGTCGACATCATCGTTCCGTCGTGCGCACGGGGATCACCTCCACCGAGTAGCCGGCACGTATGTCGCGGCCGTCCGGTGAGATGCACAGCCCATGCACCGAGGCGGCGTTGTACACGACTCCTCCCGGCCATCCTTTGACCGGGCGGGCGAGAACGGGCCTCCCCTCCGTTTTGAGCTGCACGGCCCATACGGTGCAAACGCCCGGCACCGGACAGCGAAGCGTCTCCTCCAGCAAGGCGCCGACCTTCCTTGGTTCGATGCGCGACAAACCCGCCAACCTGTGAACCAGCGGCGTGACGAGCAGTTCCGAGACCGACAGCAGTTCCGCGCCCGCCGAGGGGACCAGCAGCACCGGTTTGCCTCGCGCGGTACCGAAGAACGAGGCGCAGCCAGGGGAGACGGCCAGGCCGAGGAAGCGCTGTTCGACACCCATCTTGGTGAGGATCTGCGCAAGGTCATCCCCCTCATTCGCGCCGGTCGAGGCGGCGAGTATGAGCGCGTCATCCTCCTCGAACGCCTTGCTCATGGCGAATTGGATATCCTCCGGCCGGCGCGGCACGGGACCGAGTCTGATCGGAATGCCGCCGCACTCGGTGATGTGCGCGGCCAACATGGGCGAGGCCCCGTCGTACTGCTGCCCCGGGCTCAACACTCCATCGACCATGGCCAGCTGGTCGCCGATGGCCACGATGCCGATCCTGGGCTTGCGGTGCACGGGTACCCGGCGCATGCCGAGTTCGGCGAGAAGTCTGACGTCAATGGTGGAGAGGGGCTTCCCTCGGGGAACGATCATGTCGCCCGGCGCGGAGAACACACCGGGCTCCGCCATCCCCGCCCCGGGTTCACCATGGCCTGAGCCCGCCAGCCCGGGTGACGAAACGACTGCATGGATATCGTCCGGCACGATGTCGCCGGGTGCTACGGTGAAGCCGAGGGGCTGCCTGCCGTCGTCTGCAGGCGGCGCGTCAGGCTGGAAAGCCCGCGGCGCGATGCGGTCGGAGCGGCACACGAACCCACCCACCAGCGCGATTCTCGTCGGAGGCAGCGGAACCGGCGCCGGAACGTCCTCCGAGACGACTCTGCCCCCCGCGTCCAGGAGGGAAATCCGCTCGGTGTCGACCGGCATGGCGAGGGTCAGGATCAGACTTCGTGCGCTCTCGAGGCTGGTCATGGAGTACCCCCGTGGTGGCGAACCGTAAACCTCCGAGCCGTTGGCATTGAATGGCAAAGTATACCCTCCTGCCGTAGCTCAGTCAATGTGCTCGACCGAGTCCGCCGGGCCATCGACGGAGTGCCCCTAGACGGAGCCTCTTGCGGCGAAAACGCGCGACGCTACATTGTCGTCCCTCAGCCCCCATCGTCTAGCGGTTAGGACATCGGCTTTTCAAGCCGAGAACATGGGTTCGACTCCCATTGGGGGTGCCAGATCCTCGGTGCGTGAGGAGCCGTCGGTCATCAATTGCTGGTCGCAGTCTCAGCGTGCCCTGCGCGGTCCTCCCGCTCATCCCCCTCCCCATGCTCCGCCCTCGACGCTCGCAACACCGGCACAGATCGTCGCCCGGCGAGAGCCCGTCACAGGTGCCGCTTTCCGGTCGTTCCCGTTTCCGCGTCTCACCCTCCCGTCCGCGGTGCCCAAGCGCCACTTCGGATGCCGATCGCTTCCTCCCCTCTACAGAAGGCACGAGGGAAGTCAGGCAGACTGCCGTCATCTCTGGCTGTCCCGGAGCATGCCCTGCGCGGCGGAAGGGGCGGGCGCGAGGGCAACTCGCTCAGGTAGCTGATCTCCCCCACGCGATCGGATCTGCAGACTTCCTGGCCCGCCAACGTGGCGGCCACGACCAGATAGGTCCACCCGAACCCTGCCGAACCGGGTGCGTGCGGGCTCACCCATGCCATGGTGCCCTGCGGGAGGACGACCAGCCGGTGCGCGAAGGGGCTGGTGACGTCCGGCTCGAAGAACGCCGCGCCCTCCGCTCCATACACCCAG
>JALOPK010000396.1 GCA_025453925.1 Candidatus Eiseniibacteriota bacterium
CCTTCATCATGTTCACGAGCCACGACGGAATGCTGCACATCGCCTTGATGGGCACGAGTCCCGCGTGTCGGGGGCGTGGATTCGGGTCCGCACTGATGGAACGCCTCGTGTCTCATGCGCGGGATCTCGGTTTCCGCGAGATGGTTGCCTTCACAGTTCCGCCCGCGTCCAGGCCCCACTACGCCGCGACGGTTGCGTTCTATCGGCGACATGGATTCGAGGTGGTTCAGGAGCACAGCGATCTCTGGCAAAGCGGCGCCTGGGAGCTTCGGAAGTCGCTCCGTGGAGACCATGGTGGGAAGCCCGCCGGTCAAACGGTGGACAACACGATGCTTGGGCCCAGGGACATGATCGAGGGAGGGCAATCCCCCATGATGCGATACCATCATCTCGGAATCCCGACCACGACGCCACAACCGGGGGAAACGTACCTCGAGGAGTACCAGGCCTACTGCACGGACCACGAGAGAAATCCCTTCGGAATCCAGTGGATGCGGTATGAGGAGGGTTGCCCGCTACCCGATCTCGTCAAGACGGTTCCCCATGTCGCGTTTGAGGTTGACGATCTGGCGCGCGCACTGGAGGGGCACGAGATCCTCATCGCGCCCAACAGCCCTTCCGAGGGTGTGCGCGTGGCATTCGTCGTGTGCGACGGCGCCCCGGTGGAGTTCCTGCAGTTCGTCAAGATACGGGGCGTCTGATGGAGTTGCGCCGACGCACTCCGGCACCAGGGGCGCGGCCATGACCACCGGAGCACTGATCGGAGCCGGCCTCGTGCTTCCCGCGATCCTCTTCGCCGACCCTCAGGCCCTTTCAACGCGCGCCGGCCTTGATGCGCGCGGCGTGGCGCTCATCGACTTCTCCCTTGGCACCTACGAATCACCCGGCTGCTACGTGGATATGTACACCGTCGCCAGAGGCGCGCTGGACGCGCAGCCCGAGTGGGACGGCTCCGGGCCGCTCCCCACCCCGCTGGAGACCCTCGTGCGCCGCGCCCAAACGATCGCCAGGGAGGTACGGCCCTCGCTGGCGTTTGAAACAATTCGGATCGCGCCCTGCTACGACGCGCCCGCCAAGAAGTATGCGGTCGTGACCTTCACGGATTCCCTTGCCTCCCACCACGATCTCTTCGAACGGGATGTGTTCCTCCTGCTCGATGGGACCCGTGTGGACAAGGCACGGATCGACATCACCAACGAGCAGTACCATCAGATCTGGGAGCGCGGGATAGATGCCAGGGATGATGAGTGATCCGCCGTATTCGTTCAGATGTACGCGCCTCGCCGCGCACACGCCACGCCGGGCGGCCGAGTCGCATCATGCCGATCAATCGATCGCTGAGCGTGGGTGACCACCCGTTGTTCGTGCATCGGCTGAATACCCTGAATGGTCTGGTCATAGCAGCCGGCACGGCGAGGCCGATCGACGTCAGCGGGAGAAGCGCCCTCGAACTCGACGGCCTGGTGCTCATTCCTGATCTGGAGCTGGAGGATGCGGGCATCGAGGTCGAGGTCTTCGCGCCGGCGCCCTGCTATCCCGGGGTGGCCTTCAGGGTCGCGGATCTGCGCACCTTCGAGCTGGCGTACGCGGTTCCCGCGGTCAGCGGCCAGTCCGATGCGATCCAGTACGACCCTGTGTTCAACGGGTCGAATACCTGGCAGCTGCATAGCGGGCCGGCATACCAGCAGCAGGCGACGGTGCCCACGGGTGAGTGGTTCGCGCTGCGCGTCGAGGTCGGGGGAGAGCGCGCCTGCATTCAGATCGGAGATCAACCGCCCCTCGTCGTGGAGCACCTGTCACACCAGAACGCAGCAGGACGAATCGGCCTATGGACCTACCGCCCCGCCCGCTTCCGCAATCTGCGAGTCACTGCTCCGCGCCGGTTCGATGCCACGTCCGGCGAAAGGCCACATGCTCCCGAGGGAACCATCGGCGAATGGTGGCTGGACGGCGTCGGAGCAGTCAGCGTCGAGCCCAATGGTGTGCTCAACCTCAACCGCTGGGTACGATCCCCCATCACCGAAGCACGGCTGACCCGGTGGTTCCGGGTTGACGAGGAAACCGATCTGGAGATAGCCCTTGGATTCAGCGACGAGCTGGCACTCAGCGTCGATGATAGTGCTGTGTTCCAGGGAATTCACACCTTCTCCGGGTTCCAGAACGAGGACTCCCGTGGCTGGGTACGCCCCGAGAACTGCCGTGTGATCCATCACGTCCGTCCCGGTCGCCACCGAATCGAAGCAATCCTGCGAGTCACCGAGCCATTCGGGTGGGGAATGATCATGGCGCTCGGCGGAGACCCTGTGGCGCTCCTGCCTCCGGTGGATCCATCGTAGCGATACCGGGAATGGTGTGCCCTCCTTGACTGGCCGGCCGGCCACAGCGCCTCAGCCGCCGTACGGTTGAGAACGGCCAATGTTGGGAGGTGTGTCATCGGCGGTTATTGTCGCCATCAGAACGGTCCGGAAGGAGGTGTGCCGTGATCACAGGCGCACATTCAATTGTCTTCTCCACCGACGCGGAGGCCGACCGCACGTTTTTCCGCGACATACTGGGCCTGCCCCATGTAGATGCCGGCGAAGGATGGCCCATCTTCGGCCTACCCCCGGCCGAGGTGGCTCTTCATCCCTGGGATGAAAACGACGTTCACCGGCTCTACCTGATCTGCGACGACGTGAGGGCATTCACCCTGGAGATGCAGCGTCACGGTGTCGCTACCACCCCGGTGGAGGAGCAGGAGTGGGGGTTACTGACTGAGCTCACCCTTCCGGGAGGGGGAAAACTGGGCGTCTACCAACCACTGCATCCCAGACCGCACTCGTCGTGATAGCCCTCGCCGGTACCTCGTGCGCTCCAGGCGGCCTCGACACTCCCAGCTCGTCCCCGTAGCTTTCAGATCACCAGCGTGCCCAGCCCGCCCTCGATCAAGCCATGCCGAACAGGAAGACTGCTTCCGTTGCGAGAGGGTTAGCCTCCGTCCTTTGCGTTTTCGTCCCGGTGCCCGTCATCGTAGAGACCGATGGCCTTTGTGACCCTGCCTCGCGCATCATGGCCGAATGAAAGGCGGAAGTTGTCAAGATCGCCAACCCGGAACAGGTCGTTTCCCATGGGAACCAGACGATACCGGGGCCCATCCTCTCTCCGGTACCAAAGCTCTCCGTCTTCGACGAAAACGCGCCTCGGCCCAAAGGAACCTGTGTACGTCTCCATCTGCTTCCTGGTGAGCTTCATCGGCCTCAGACGGCCATCAACTTCCTGCAGCGCCCATTCATAGTAGGCTTTGATTCGTTCATCCTGCTCGGCCTCCGACAGCTTCCGCAGCGCATCGGCGTGGGCGGCATCAAGGGCCTGTTCGGCCGGCACGGGGATATGGGGAATGACCCCGA
>JALOPK010000397.1 GCA_025453925.1 Candidatus Eiseniibacteriota bacterium
ATACGTGGTGCCCGATGCCTTCACCCACGGAACCGCCGCCCAGAGAGCACGATGGTTTCTCCGAGGGTTCAAGACAGGCGACATCTCACAGGGAGACACCTTCAGCGCGCCATCACTGTAGACCCCTCGCTGAGAGATCGGAATCCGTAGCGGCCCTTACTGCACAACTGCCCTACTCGCTTCCTGCGCCGTCCCCGGATCTTGTCCCGTCTGGCTGGGGCGGGGGAGCGCCGCAGAGGAGCTCAGACGACCTGCCTGTGAGGCGAGTCCTCGACAGCGGCCTCCCTCTCGAAGCGATTGTCATGGTATGCCGATCCGCCGCGGCTCAATGCCAGCAGACTTGACGCCACGTACAAGACGGGGAGGAGGAGCCCCCACCGCGCGTATTGAGAGACGTGCACGCGCTCATGCCTTCGGGTGGCCGCCAGGGTCCCCGGATCGGTGCCGAGCACCACATGCCCCACTGCGATCGCGGCGATGGGAAAACTCGGGATGATCCGGTTGAGAACAAAGGTGACAAGCCCTCCCTCCGCCTCGACCACCCCTGCCATGAGTCTGATCGACCCGCCGGATGCCTTCGCGACGGCCGCGAAGAGCAAGCCCAGAACGCTCACCGGGCTTGCCCAGGCGTACCGCAAGACGCTCCCTGCTACGGCGAGCGGTTTACTACTACGTGCCATGTCGACGCGGTGCGCTCACAGACCGCGGGGAGAACCAGCGACGAGCGACGCCACGTCGGGAACGCCGGGCCCGCTTATCAGGCATCCGCCGGTCGTCTCCCGCGGACCGGGCCACGGGGATCAACATGACATCTCAGCGTTGGCGGAGCGGCCGAACCAGCCGCCCCTCGACCGTGGGTCCCGGTCGTGCAGGTGGGCATTGATTGTCGTGGACGGGAGATAGCGGGCCTGACTGCGGTCGTCCTGCTTGCCGTCCAGAAGCTTCCGCAACAGCCCGCCACGTCCGTCTTTCGAGACATCCTCGATGTCGAGCTTGCCGTCGCCATCAGCATCGAACAGCGAGCGAAGGAGCCCAGACTGGGGAGCGCCGTGGACACTGCGTTCTTTGTCGCGGCTTCATCGGTGCCAAGCTGTGTGTCGATCCTGCATAGTTCCCTGGCTCTCGGACGCTGCGACAGCATCTCGAGCATGGATGCCATGGCTCTCTCCTCTCCCCTCGGTCTTCCCGATGCCTGCTGTTGGGGTTGATAGCGATGGCGAAACGTCGCTCAGAATCAAACACCGTTCACGCCGCGCCTCGCGATCGACCACAAAACGCCTCATCGAACATGCCGTCAAGATCACGGAACTGCGCTCAGCAGAGAGTCCCTCGGACCCGCATCCCGCGCCACCACTCCTGCGGCGCCTGCACGCACGTGTGCTCGTTCCCCGGATTCCGAAGCATGCACTCAGCCGCCCGCTTGACGGGGTGAGAACGGTTCCGTTCCTTCCCGTTTGCACGAGCCGAGAGGGCGACCTTCGAGGTGCTGCTTGGACGCTTCACCCGGATGCTGCTCCTTGAGGGCGTCGTTCGGGCCGTGTCGCGTGGGTGAAAGAGGTTGACGGCGATGCCATGTCACATCATCCGGAGAATTCGAACCGCGCACTGCACGAGGGGGCCTGCCGTCTGCGCGAAGTGCAGAGAGACGACAGGTGTGGCCATCTGCGTGTTGGACATCTGCCCGCCCAATCCGGGCTGCGTGCAGCGACGGGTTGTCAGAGTAGAATGGGCTGGAGAAGCAACATGGCGAGAGTATGACGTGATTCGTTCGTTTGAGAATGAGGCGGAGGCGCGTGAGTACGCCGCGAAGGAAGGGATTGGGGATGTGGAGATCTGAGCGCTTCGGGCACCGGTATTCGGCGCCGAAACCGACACGGAAGCCAACCCGTGGACTTCAGACCTGACCGGTATTCAGCGTTCCTGACGCCGCTCATGATGCCGCGGAGGCACCAGCATTCGCTGGGCGTGATGAGGGTGATGGGGGATCTGTCTGAGGTCTACGATTTGGACACGGCGCAGGCAATGACCGCAGGACTCCTCCACGATGCGGCCAGAGACCTGCCTCTCGATGATCTCCTGGCCCTCGCCCGCGAGGCGCGAATCGCATTCTCCCACCCCGCAGAGGCGCACCCGATCTACCTTCACGCCCCGGTCGGCGCCTATCTCGTGAAGAAGGACGCAGGCATCAGCGATCCATCCGTGCTTCGCGCGATCGCGGCGCACTCCCACGTTGACCCGGCCGACGATTCCGATGGCATGCTCACGCAGTGCCTTCGCGCCGCAGATGTGCTCGCTCCCATAAGCGACTGGAAAGGGATGGCGAGGCTGAAGAGCCTTGCCTACGCCGGGCGGATGGAGGAGGCTGCGCTGCTTCACGCCGGCTGGCTGGTAGAGCATTTCCAGAATGAGGGCATTCCCGTTCATCCCCATCTCCACGACACGGTCCGGAGACTGTCGGCCAAGTTGGGTCCCACCGAGGCGTTCTTCGAACGGTGGTAGGCTTTCCGGAGGGGCACGCCCGGGATGGGCGGAACGGCGCGGGCGGCCGTGGGAGGCCGTCGTGCCGAAGGCGGCAGACGAACCGATCCATCGGGCGCGCAGTGGGACGAAAACGGAGGAGCATCATGAGACCGAGACCTTCACGGAGGGAGGTGCCTCAATGAGAACCTGGATTCTGCCCCCTCTGGGTGCCGGCGTGTGCAGCGAATTGACCAAGCTCCTGCTCGGATTCCGCTACAACCTCTTCAGTGATCACTTCGTCTGGTGGAAGGCCCTTGTCAACTTGTGTCTGTTCTTGGCCTACGGGCTGTTCATCGAGTGGCTCCTCAGACGATCGAAGTCGAGGACTCCGGGCGCATCCTCCGGAATCGCGACAGGCTCCGGATCAGGCGAAGGCCACCACAGTCCATGACTGGGCCGAAGGCCGGGTTCGCATGCCCTTCGCGCGGTTGTCGGAGGCCACCCGGCCTTTGGCGACAGGGGAACGTCCATGACCCGTGACGACGAGAGAGCGCGGAAGCGTACCGCGACGAATCGTGTTTCACGGGTGCGCGCCATCCTGCGGCGCTGGGATCCGATCGCCGTTGCACCGGGCGAGTTGGCGCCCTGTGATGAGTATGACGGCTACGCGCCGCGCATCGTTTCGATGGTCGTTCAGGGATGCCCGATGGAACGGCTGCGTATGCATCTCGAAGTCATACGAGTCGGAATGGTGGGGGTAGAGCCGAATCCGGACCGGAACAGGGAGATAGCGGGTGAGGTCATCGAGGCGATTGGGCCGAACAAGATTCGTGGATCGCAAACTGAGGCGCGGTCCGCGTCGGATCCGTTGGCTGAGGATACGTTCTAAGCATCTGACAGAGTGATCATGTCAAAGCGCACGTAT
>JALOPK010000398.1 GCA_025453925.1 Candidatus Eiseniibacteriota bacterium
CCGGGCGATGCGACGACAGGGGGAGACCATCGTGCAGGCTCGACGGAACTGCCTTTTACGGCACCACGATCACCGGCGAGCGGGCGACGGCAGGCCCGGCGCGGGCGATCAGCAGGTACGTGCCCGAAGTGATTCCCGCGGGGAGACCGATCCGGGAGGTTCCCGAGGGGAGGCTGCCCGCGAACAACACGTGGGTTCTCCTGCCGAGGAGATCGTACAACTCCGCTCTGACCAGTGCGGGTTCGGGCAAGTCTACCCTCAGGCATGCGGTTCCCCGCCAGGGCGCCGGCGCCCACACCATCATCGAGGGAGACGGCAGCTCAGGCGTCCGGGTGCCCGGTCCCTCAAGCCAATCCGCCACTCGCCGCATCATCTCTTCCCTCGACACGAACTGCGGCTGGGTTTCGTTGAGGGCTTCGAAACCGAAGGAGAACACAACCACACGGCCGGGGCCGGCCGTCCGGGCGGCGCAATACATGTCTGAGTTGCGGTAGTACATGACGGGAAAGGCATCGGCCATCGGCTCGATGACGGTGAGCGAAGTCTGGTTGTTCGCGCCGCCATTACCCTGAATCACGCCGGCGATGCCGTTGCCGACGGGATCGTCTTCCTCGCCCATGACGGCCCGGGTGGCCGCGTAGTCCGCGTCCACCACGTCGATCTTCAGGCAGCCGTTTCGGAACGCCTGCCCTGCCGGGGAGGCGCCGAGGTCGTCCACGGCATTCTGCCCGGTCAGGAACAAAGCGCCGCCGGCCGCAAGCAACGCCTCAAGGCCCGCCACATCTTCATCGCCCAGGGCCATGGAGTCGGCGTCACCGGTGAACCACGTGACCATCCCGCGATCGGCGTACTTTGCAAGGCGGGCGGGCATCGGCGAGCCCTGCCGGTGGGTGACCCACAGTTCGCGGTCCTCTCCGTCGGGCAGCGTGTCCATAGCGGAGAGGAAGTAGGGTGCGTACGAGTTGCCGACCCCCGCATCGTCCACTAAAAGGCGGGTCGCGGTGCCGAGATAGAGCGGCAGCGGCACCGTGATCACGGCGTCTGCTTCCGTGGTGGCGCGGATGGATGCAGACACTTGATGGCGGGCAGAGCCGGGTGCGCTTTGGATTCGGAATGGCTCCCCACCGTTGGTGACGATGGAACCCGCGGGGATTGAATCAAGCCGGGCAAACCCGTCGATGATGGTGATGCCAGGGTCGTCGCAGACGAGCTCCAGCGTTGTCGCGCCCAGGCTGCCGAATGAATTGAGGATTCCGACTACCACGTCGGCATTCTCCCCGGGGTCGAGGCCACCGTCCATGTCGACATCATCCCCAATCGTCACGTGCGCCAGTTCCAGGCGATCACTCGTACTGGTTCCCAGGTTGCGGAACAGGAGATCATGATCGGGGTCCATTGCAACTCCCGACACAGGGCCCGGCACGCGGAAGCTGCCTGCCTGCGCGGGAAGGGAATCGACGAAGGACTGCCGAACGGTGGAATCGGCAAGTTGGAAGGCGACCTCGAACGGGAACCGGAACACGGGCCCGATGTCCTGGAGCTGACGGATTTCGAGATCAACTCCCGTGTCACCGTTGCCGTAGGGGTAGGTTGCGTAGCGGAACGCCAGTTCGGGATGCCCCGGTTCCCTGACCCACTGGTCGAAGAACCAGGCCATATCCAGGCTCGTGGCCTCTTCCAGCGAGGCCTGGAGGCCGTCGACGGTCGCGTTGCCGTACTCGTGCTGGGCGCGGAATCGCACCAGGCCCGCATAGAACAGGCTGTCTCCCAGCACCTGCCGCAGCATGTGCACGACGCAGGCGCCCTTCTCGTACGTCGCGCTTCCCCACAGCACATCCGGTTCGTTGAGGGGAAAGTAGTCCTCGCCACTGCCCAGATACTCCTGCATCATCGCCAACACCGATGCGACATAGCCTTCCTGTCCGTCGTTCTCCTCGGCCCACAGGGCCTCGCAGTAGGTGGCAAACCCCTCGGAGAGCCAGATCTGGGTCCAGTCCTGATACGTGACGCAGTCACCCCACCATTGATGTGCCAGCTCATGGGCGACGAGCGATTCCCAGGTCAGGAACCCATCGATGGCGAAGGATCCCAGTGTCACCATGGTCTGATGCTCCATCCCGCCGCTGAGTGATGATGATACGTAGCCGAATCGCTCGAACGGGTATGGCCCGAACAGGCGGCTGTAGAGGTCTATCATCTGTGGTACATGAATGAAACTTGCCCGCGCGCGATCCACTTGCGAAGGAAGCACATAGTGTCGGATGGGAACGGAGCCCGCGCTGTCGGCCAGTTCGACATAAGGGCCGCCGGCAACTGCCATGAGGTAGGTTGCGATGGGGAGTTCCGTGCCCCACCGCATCACCCGTGTGTCGCCCTCAAAGGAGTCTGACAGGAGGGAGCCGTTGGCAATGCCGATCCACCCGGACGGGACCCGTAGCGTGATATCGGATGTTGCCTTGTCCGAGGGGACATCGTGGCCGGGGAACCAGTGCCGGCCCATGGATGGCGGGTCAGCGTAGAGGCCGACGCCCACCGAGTAGGCCGTTGAGCCGGTGAAGAAGAATCCCCCCCAAGGTGAACCGCCGCTCTCGGGGACCGGACACCCGCCGTAGCGAACCGCGAACGTGCGGGGTTCCCCCGGGTGCAGGGGGAGATCAGGGAGAAGCACCACGCCGTTTTCATCCGCGGTGAATGACACGGAATCGGTCCCTTCGGTGACGCCCTGCACCACAAGGGCAACCAGATCCAGGGGAATGGTTGCCAGTATCTCACCGACCGACTGCATCGTTATCGTGGCGGTACCCTGGAGTTCCCGCGTGTCGGGCAGCATCTCGAGGTCGAGTCGATAATGGACAATGTCCAGCGCGGGAGTCCGGTCGCGTGCCGGGACAGGCTGAGACCTGAGATCACCGGAAACATGGCGGGGACCGGCGCCGGCAGCAGCGGCGATGACCAGGACGATCGCGAGGACGAAACTGGTGCGCATGTGTCTACCTCCGTGAGGGATTCGCGCTCAGGATACTACACCCCACCGTCGATGTTCAAGGCTGACGACGGTCGCATTGCCACTTGCGCACCAGCCACCAGGAGGTAAACTGTCCAAGTTCTTGGCGTTGGCTTTGCCCTGCGCACCGCGGGTGCACGTTGCCGACGTTCTTCCACGGTGTGGCGACGTGAGGTGGGACCAGTGCATCTCTTCAGAAAACGGCTCGGCGAGATGCTCCTGGAAGACGGGGTGATCTCCGGAGAGGATCTTGAGTCGGCCCTGGAATGTGCCAAGCGCCGGCTGGTGCCCGTTGGGCGGGCGCTTCTGGAACTCGGCCGTGTCGACGAAGCCCTGTTGAGCATTTACCTCGAGCGGCAACTGGGGGAGTCGCTGGT
>JALOPK010000079.1 GCA_025453925.1 Candidatus Eiseniibacteriota bacterium
CCTGGGTCGAGGAAACGCTCGTCGGGGCGGCAGACTACGCGTCCTTGGCCATTGACGATGCAGGCGGTGTGTTCTTCAGATACCATGTGGATGAGCCGTTCGGCGGGATCCGGGAGTTGCGGCTGTCCGCGAAGGCTCAGGGGGTGTGGGAGACGGACACGGTATCCCAGGCCGAGGTTGTGGGGATCTACACGGCCTTGGCCATGGACTCAAGCGGTCTACTCCACGCCTGCTATGTGAACGCTGAGGGTGGAGACATTCGCTACGTGGTGCAGACTGGTGACGGGTGGGATGTACAGGCCGTGGGTCAGGTCGGTATCGATCTTTCCATGGCCCTGGATCCTCAGGGATACCCGCATGTCGGCTTCTACGATGACGAGGCCGATGCCGTATGCTATGCGTTCATGAACGGTTCCGGCTGGCATATGGAGACGGTCCAACCGGATCTCTGGACGGGTGGCGGGTACACATCGGTAGCCGTTGGCAATGACGGAATCGCGTGCATGATCTATCGCGTGAACTCCGAGTTGACGTATGCCGTGAGGAGTGATTCCGGATGGACGATCGAGACGGTGACGCCGGATCAAGGGTTCTACACGAGCCTGAAGCTTGACGCGGCAGGTTATCCCCACATCGCCCATCACTCGTGGGCCGATCGGATGTGTTACACGTATCAGGATGGGGCCGGCTGGCATACGGAGGTCGCCGACAACGACGGCGAGGGCGGGATGTACTGCTCCCTGGCCTTGGATGGGGCAGGGTTCCCCCACATGACGTACTTTGACAACTTCCCCGACGATGTCCGGTACGCGTACAAGGATGCCCAGGGGTGGCATGTGGAGACGGTGGACGCTCAGAACGATGTGGGCAAGCATACCTCGCTCGCCATCGATCCCCAGGGACGACCCTGTGTGAGCTATCTATACGGCCAGGCCGTCGATTTGCGGTTTGCCTACCGAGACGCCGGGGCGTGGCACCGGGCGACCATCGCCAGCGAAGGCAGGGTGGGGGAATGGTCGCGGCTCGCGGTGGACGACATGGGCCGTCCTCACGTGATCTACTATGACGAGACGCGAGGCGACCTCATGTACGCGCACGCGGATGCGGTGGCCGCTGATTCCTGGGAGAGCGGAATCGTCAGGTCCGGCACGCTCACGCTCTTGAGCGTGGGCCCCAATCCGGCCTCAACGCTGACCAGCATCTCCTTCAACATTCGCTCAGAGGATCCCAGCCGGGTTCAGCCCACAAGCATCCGGTTGTTCGACCTGAGTGGCCGGGAGGTGCGCGCACACGAATACATGCTTCCTGCTGGTGAACATCAGGTCTCGATCCCGCTGACCGATCTGGGGCTGCGTGCTCCCACCGCCGGTGTGTACTACCTGCAAGTGAGAGTGAACGATTCCTCGGCTCAGGACGGTGCCCCACTGATCATCGTGCCGTAGCTGGAGAGACATCCGCGGTCCCGCACCGTCAGACCGGAGTTCCTCCACGAGTCTCCCATGACACGGGCCTGGCCGATGATTCGGCCAGGCCCGCACGGCGAGTATGTGTCTACCTGATCCGCACCACGAGGCGGCTGCTGCGTTCGCTGCCCGCTTGGAGCGTGCCCACGTAGACGCCGGCTCCTGCCGGCTGATTCTCCACGTCGAAGCCATCCCACTGCGCCACATGGGTGCCGGCGCCGAGATGCCCATCGACCAGAGTTCGAACCGCCCGTCCCGCAAGATCGTGCACCACGAGCGTGATCTGTGTCGCACGCGGGACGTCGTACTTGAATGTCGTTTCAGTGCTGAACGGGTTCGGCTCACACGACGAGAGCCTGAGGCGCAACGGAAGCCCCGGCCCCTGGTCGCCGGACACCACTACCTCCGCGAACCAAT
The DNA here is from genome assembly GCA_025453925.1 of Candidatus Eiseniibacteriota bacterium. GTDB lineage: Bacteria > JAFGKV01 > JAFGKV01 > JAFGKV01 > JAFGKV01 > JAFGKV01. The sequence continues at coordinate 1,881 of JALOPK010000079.1, forward strand.
CAAGCGTCCGCTCGACAATGGCCTGGGCCGCGCTCTGGTCCGACATCTGCTCAAGCCCGATGCCGAGATAGACCGCCTTGTGGACACCGCTGTCATATCGGAGGGCGCCGATCTTGGTCGATCCCGTATAGGTGAGAATCGGTACCGATGTGCCCGAGAAGCTCTCGACCCACTCGGGATACCGGTCGTAGACGTTGGTGATGTTGAAGGCAAGCCCGTCGGTGATCGGATCGCCGACCACACCAACCATGCTGTTGACCCCGGAGTTGTCGTTCACGTACCGGGCGTCGAGATACGTGTTGTAGAACGCTTGCGCCTCAGGGAAGTAACTGTTCCCTCCCGCATCGAAGACGTCCCAGCCAATGTCCTGCCCCGCCAGGAAGAGGTTGCCGCCTCGGTCCAGGTAGCGGGCAAGCAAGGTGATGTCTGCCGGCGTCACCGCAGGGAATCCCCACGACACGTTCCAGAAGATGCTTTTGAACAGACTCGTGTCGACTGCGTCGGCCAGCGGCAGCAGATCAGGCTCCGTCATGCTGGTGAACTCCACTCCGGCGCTGTCGAAGAACGCGGCGTAGATCTCCTCGAATTCCTCACCGCCATCGTCATCCACGAACAGGATGCGGCCTTCGGGGACGATCCCGAAGTACCCCTGGCTGAAGCCGTAGCCATACTCATCATCGAGGTTCTGGCCGAAGAGGCCTGCCTTGATGGATCCCGGGGTACTACCGGTCTGGATCTCGAGATCAAACGCCTTGGTCCCGCCGGCGGGAATAGTGATGTTGAGAGTATCCCCGGAGAAAGGCCCCACCATCAGGGCATAGGTCCAGTCCGACCCCGTCACCACCGCGTCCATGGCGAGGCGGACATGCAGCGGGTTCACGCCATCATTGACGAGAGTGTAGTGCTTGGAATACGCCTGGTTCGGTTCCAGCCAGTCCGCCAGCGGATCCTGCGTCTCGATGATGTAGGTGGGCAGGTCGATACCGGCCTGGAGCACCTCCTTGGTGGCGTCGGTCTGGAGCCAGGAGACTATGGCGAGGTCGGCAGTATTCCAGTTGGCCCCGATCTCGCCTGCCAGGCGGAAACGGAGCGTGTCGCCCGGCGCGAGGGCCGGGATGGGGATTCCCGTCGCGTCGGGGAGCATCTTTCGCATGACATCCGGGAACACCGTTTCCCCGTTGTTCCCGGGAGGCGATGGATAGACGATCATGCGTTCGATGACTGCGGTGCGGAGGAAGAGATCGGTGTCATCGATCGGGTCAACCCCGATCAGGGTGATGTTGCAGATGAGACTGTCCCGCTGTTCCACCCGTTCCACGGAGAGCGCGACGGGTGGAGGCATATTCAACCGTTCCCACATCTGGCTCACCATGGCGTCGGGATCACCCGGCACGCCGAAGTTGGTGCCATCCATGACATAGTTGGGCACCCCCTCAATGCCGTAGTACCCGATTCGAGCGCGGTTCTCGACAGTGTTCTCCACGTACATGGGATCGTTCGCGCCCGGCCACCATGCGTGGTACCGCACCGAGACCACGCCGCCGAAATGGGTCGAGAAGAACTCCTGGAGCTTGGGATTGTTTTGGGCGCATGGGCCGCAACTGGAGTTGGTCGCCTCCTCAAGCAGCACGATGCGTCGTGGGGTCGCCGACGCGAGGCTGGTGCACATCAGGAGAAGCGAGAGAACGATGAACAGGCGGCGGCTCATGATTCCTCCATGGTGGGGGGATGGAGTGAGTATTAGGGAGATTAGGGAGCCATAGATTCGCGCCCGGCGGGATGCACGTCAAGAACGGCCACGTGCTTCGTGTCGATCATCACCGCCAGCGAGTTGCTGCACGGGGTACAGGGAGCCGCAACTCCGCACCAGCGGGCCGGGAGGTCCGTCTTCGTCGAAGGCGTCCTGGATCGCTTCTCCTTGCTCAGCGTTGATCGTGCAACGGCTCGGGCACACGCGGAGTTGTGGGCCACCCTCGAGGCCGCAGACATCCGCATTGGCGCTTTGGACATTTGGCTCGCCGCCACGTGCATCGCCCACGGGCTGACCATGGTCACTGCCAACATCCGTGAATTCGCCCGGGTCCCCGGGCTTCAGGTCGAAGCCTGGAGCGAGGCCGGGTGGCGTCTGGGATCAGAAGCAGTACCCGACCGAGACCTCGGCGTCGAAGCCTTGCATGAAGGTGAGGAGGCCCTTGATCGCATCGGGGTGGTCGGAAGGCCCGGGGCGCTCCCACACGAGATCGACCAGGGGAACGCCGTAGCCGAAGCGGAGCACGCCGCTGAATCCGGGATTCCAGATCCAGCGATGCCCGATGTTGAGCCCGACGACGGCGCCGCGCACTGAGTAGGGGTGGGTGAGCGTCTCACCATCGACCTTCTCTTCGTACTCGTCCTCGAAATCTTTGAAGGTCAGGAACGGACCCCAGAAGCGGCCGGAGAACTGACCGGGCCGATGCCGGCGGTAGCCGACCCCCAGCGTGTATCCGGAGCCACTCGGGGAATCGATGATCGAACCCTCCACCTCCAGCGCGTCACGGGTGCCGAACAGGTGCTCGTACTTCACCGAGTACTCCCGCCACAGCAACTCCAGCACGCCCACCTGCACGCCGTTATGGTGGGGGGGCCTCACCGGAATCACTCCTTCATCGGCGCGTCCGACTGAGGTGATGGCCATGCAGAATGCTATGCCGGGAATGATCGCTCTTCGTGTCACGGGTCCTCCTTTGTGATGAGCTTGGTTGTGCCTCGGAACCGGGCCATGACGGCCGCCGGTTGCTGCTCCAGGCAACAAGCGTGCCGAGGCCCGCACCGCAGATCTGACTCGCGAGCGACCGAGCTTGCCTCGACGCGCCCTCCAATTCGATCAGCAGGCGAAGGGCGCTACCGAGCAGCGACCGGCCCCGAACCCAATCGTCGCTCCCTCGGGACAGACCGTCCTCGGGAGATGACGGCTGACCGATCCTTGCGTGGGCGGTGTCATCCTCCGAAATGAGCAAACACCGCATGTGCGCCGATCCGTCACTCGCGCCGGCCACCGGCACGAGTCCCAAGTCTTGACCGGGGTGTACGCCGGGCCTACACTGGACGCCTTCTTCTCACATAGCTCCGACCGGAGATCCCTACCGTCAGGTGACCACGGGACTCCGGCACGAGCCTGAGGTTCAGGTTCAAGGGCCAGTGGGGAAACCCGCTGACCTCCCGTGTTCGGAAAGGAGACCCGCTGTGTTCCGTTCCTCCGTGTGCATCTTCGCCGTGCTCCTCTGCGTCACCCCTTCTCTCTTCGCCCAGACACCCGTGGCAGATGACCGTGTCGTGTACGAACTCGGCCAGATCGACATCGTCGGCGCCAGAGAGAAGGCCGAACCGCCCGCGGTGAGCGAAGTCAAGGCCGAGACCTTCGATCAGAAGCTGGACGAGTCCGTGGTCGAGGCTGTGCAGCGCGAGCCGGGGATCGTCGTCACCGTCGGGTCGAAGAACGAGCCCCAGGTGCTGTTCCGCGGGATGTTCCAGGAGCGTATCCTGGTGCTCTATGACGGTGTCCCCATGGCGGCTCCTTACTATGGCGATCTCGATATGTCGGAGCTTCCGCTGGAGGGGCTCGAGTCCATCACGGCGACCCGCGGCAATGCGTCTGTCCTGTACGGCCCCAACGCCTTGGGCGGCGTACTCTCGCTCGTCTCCGCCAAGCCCGGCGAACGCGGGAACCTCCGTCTCCTCACGTCGGTGGACCAGGAGGGCAACTACTCGGCGCGCATGACCCATGGCCGGCGCCTCGGCCCCTGGTACTACCAGGTATCGGCCGGTACACGGCAGTCAGACGGATGGCGCATGTCGGATGACTTCGAGAGCTTCGTAGAGGACTCCGTGGTGATCGAAGACGGCGATGTTCGTGACAATGCGGACTTCAGCCAGTTCAGTGCCGAGGCGAAGGTCGGCCGCGAGTGGGAGAAGGCGGAGTTGGCCGTTTCGGGGTCATACGTGGACGCGGAGAAGGGGATCCCGCCGGCAACCTCTCCGGATGTGCGCCTGCAGTACTGGGAGTTCCCGACATGGAAGAAGGCAACCGCCACCGCCGCTGGCCGCGTCGCGCTTGCCGAGGCGGTGGAGGTTCGCGGGAATCTCTTCTACCACAAGTACGACAACGTGCTGAAAGCCTACCGGAACCTCGAGCACACGAGCCTCCGCTACGAGAGCACCTATGACGACTACAGCACCGGCGGCATGCTCCGCGCCTCCTGGCAGGCGTCGAACAAGATCACCCTCCGGTCTGCTCTCCATCTGTTGATGGACAATCATCGCGCCCAGGGCAATCCCGACGACCCCTGGGAGGAATTCGTGGCCCGAACCTACGCCGCGGCGCTGGAGGGCGAGCTGCGGCCAGCAGCGTCGCTCGCGCTGCAGCTCGGCGTGAGCCAGGAGTGGTACGACTTCGACTCTCTGGAGAACGTCGAGGCTGATGCAGACGCAGTCACGGAACGAACCCGGGATATCGCCGCGCCCGCGTTCAGTGCACTCCTCACGTACGCGCCGTCGCTTGAACACCGCCTTACCGCGGCCGTCACCAAGCGCAACCGCTTCCCCACGATGAACCAGCTCTTCGCCAACATCGAGGAGTTCGCGGCCGAGGATGTGACCACGATCGACCCGGAGCAGGCCATGCAGTACTCTGTGGGGTATGAGTTCAGGCCGCAGGTCGAGCTGGCTGCCGGAGTGGCGGGATTCTACTACGACGTCAAGGACCTCATCGAACGGCCAGACCGAGACGCGTTGTTCGCCAACATCGAAAAGGCGAGCTTCACCGGGGCCGAGCTGTGGGCATCGTACCGTGGCCCCTCGGGGCTCGATGCGACAGTGAACGGCACCCTCGTCGATGCCTCAAATGAGGTGGCTGATGGCGAAGAGCAGGATCTTCCATATGTTCCCGACTACATGGTGCAGGCCGAGGTCGGGTATCGGTTCGGATTTGGTACGCGGATCGCGCCGTCGTTGACCTATCGCGGCGAAGCGGTGGAGTACAACGATGACGGCGAGCCCATGACCGTCCCGAGCTACACCGTCATGGATGTGCGGCTGCACCACGTGCTTGGCTGGGGTGTCACGCTCACACTCCAGGCGACGAACCTGCTGGACAGTGATTACGTTCAGGAGATCGGCTATCCGCTTCCGGGCCGCACCATCCGGCTCGGCGTGCAGTACGCATTGGAATAGCTGCGGCGGATCGCCCGCGTCAGATGCCGGTGGCCCGGGCGGGGCCACCGGCACATCACTGCTGTTCTCCAGAACGGTCGCGAACGGGATCGAGAGGCTCCCTGCCCTCGTGGATGCTGTCCATGCCAGTGCGCGACCCTCCCGCGCCGACGGCACTGCCGTCGCGGGAGGGACCCGCTCCGTCGGGTCCGAAGGCCTGATGCGTTCCCACCAGAACGTAGCATGGGTCATCCGCGGGACAGCGTGACGCGGATTGGCGCTGCTGCTGCACCCGTCTCGCGACCACGCTTGTGCGCGGGCGCCCGCACGTCTACTTGCGGTGGACATCGGGAGTCTCGCGAATCGTTCGACGCCGCAACGTGCTCCAAGTCGGACGCACAAACGGCCCGATGCGGCGCGATCCTTCGCACCATGGGAGGAAAACTATGGCGGCCGTCAACTCCGAGGCGTGGCGCACCCTGTACCAGCGAGCGATGCGGATCAAGGAGCTCGCCCCCTGGACGTGGATGGCGGAGGATGAGCTCTTCGGGATTGAAGACCCCGAGTCCAAGACGCCGGCCTACGTCAGCATCTCAGGGGCACTCGGTGAGCATGTGGCGGTGATTGCCTACTTGGGGGACGTCGCCTTGCATCGTTTCCTGCACGTGCAGGCTTCGGAAGGCGAGGCGCGGGCCGAGACGATCCTGGAGATCCGTCAGATCCAAGCCTCCTTTGAGGATAGGGAGTACTTGAAGGCGGAGGACCACCGTATCATTCGGGAGCTTGACCTGAAGTTCAGGGGATCACAGGCATGGCCGTGTTTTCGTTCCACGCATCCCGGCTGCGTCCCGTGGTTCTTGGACGGAGATGAGGTGCGCATGATGACGCACGTTCTGGAGCAGACCGAGATGGTGGTCATTCGGGCAAAGGGAAATCGGGCTCTTCTCCCTTCGCTGGCGGATGGGGGACCCCTTCTGGTGCGGCGTGCAGAGACCGCCAAGGCTGGGCTTTCGTGGGTGGAGGAGATGCGGAGCCTCCCTCCGGCCCCCACGCTGCCGATCACGACGCGCGTCAGTGAAGACATGATTCGCCGGGCGCTTCGACACCCACGAGCCAAAGACGCGGTGGAGCTTGATCTGGTAATGATGCTGGACGCATCAGTACACGAAAAGAATCAGCGGCCCTACTTCCCCTATGCCCTTATGCTGGTCGATGGAGGAAGCGGCGTTGTTCTCGCCTTCGACCTTCTCTCGCCGCTCCCATCCCTCGAAGAGATGTGGGGGGCCGTGGTCCCCGCTCTTCTGTCACGCCTGGATGGCATCGGCTTCATCCCGTCAACGATCCGAGTCCGCACGGATATCATGGAATTCCTGATGAAGAAACTGGCCGAATTCCTGCCGGTGAAAGTGAATCGCACGAAGACCCTGCCGAAGCTGGACGTCGCGATGAGGGAGCTGCAGGCCTATATGGGTCACGGCAGGCCGGGCGGGCGGTGAACCCGGAACGCTGCGCCGGTGCCATTGTTGGGGCATTGTTCACACGGTCGGCTATCGTTGGCCTCCTGGCACTTGGGGGATGTGACCGTTCATGGGATGTCCTCAACCGCGGGGCGCTCCGGCGGGACCTGGAGCAGCTTTGTGCCATGCATGGCGTGACGATTCGGACCTCGGAGTGCCGCATGATCGGCGCGACTCGCGATGGCGCCTGCTCAGCTCAGCTCTCCAGGGAAGACATCCAGCGGTTGGTGAAGGGCATCGGCATTGTGAGGGCGGATACGTTGTCTGAGCATGATCCAGTCGGCTTGGCTGCCCGCCGGATGGTCACGACGTGCTGTTCGGACTCATGGACTGCCGAGGGTGTGGAGATCTATTCCGCGTTCGAAAGACCGCCCTCGCTCCGATTGGCCAACGGCACGGCCTTCGAGCATCTCGTCATCGCGTTCCGTCCGCAAGAGAATGAAGCCTGCCTCTGCGCGAGCTACGCGTACGGGTAGCCCGGAACCGCGATCTCACCCAAGAGAGGAACGAGCGCAGTGTCTGCGCGGCGCGGGGTCGCGGGTCAATCGTTCGGGCCCGTCAGCAGTGGCTTCAGGTCTTTCTCGAGGAGATAGTGATAGCTCAGCAATGCCCCGTCGAGGACGAGGCCGAACACACCATACGGCGTTGGTGACAGACGCAGGAGCTCGGCGCGGCTCTGCAGTTGCACCACGCGGCTTTCGATGCCCGCCCCGCGCGCACTCCTCACCGCGCTCTCCGTCGCGTCGACGATGTAGGGGCACTGGTCTGAACGGATGACCGTCAGGCCACTCCCAAAGGCGCGCGCCTTCTCTTCCCAGCCTCCCGCGAACGTGGGGGAGGGATGCTTCCCGAACTTCTTCACCATGAGCGAAAAGGCGGGGGGCGCGGTAGCGACGCACTCGAAGCCTTGCTTCTCAAGAACGCGGCGGCCTGCCAGCCACACTTTCTCGCTGGTGACCATGGCAACCCCGCTCATCTTCATCCGTCTCGCCTCTTCGATGCACTCGCGGAGGAGGACCTCTCCCAGTCCCTTGCCCTTGCTCTTGCCCACGACCCACAGGCAGTGGATGAAGAGGTAGCCATCGGCGCGGACGGCGCGCCAGGCATGTTCCCCCGGTGTGTACTCGATGAAACCCCGTTCGGGCAGGGCGAGAAGCTTGATGCGCATTCCCTCGGCGAACCGATCGTTGAGCCAGCGGAGCTTGCGGGCATAGCCCTCCGACTTCCTCTTGCTCATGTAGCAGAAGAAGCCGGTCTTCTCGACGGTCTCGGCCGTGACATCGATGATGTCGGGCGGGGCACTGGGCATGCACGAAACGGAACGAGCCACGAAGCAGCCTCCTTGGAGTGCCCCATGTCTCGCGGCGTCACGGACGGGGCGACCATGCGGTTCTTGAGAGTCCCCCACGCGTTCCCGGGGACGAAACCCGGAACCAGCACCCCCAGGCCGCCAGGGTCAAGGCCCGGCCTACGGCACCGCGGAGGCGAGAGTACTGCCGCGCCATGGCCCAAACAGGATCGCTTCATATAGGACATGTCCAATATATGACACCTCCTATATGATTCACGGGTGTCCGCCGGCCTCGTGAACCTATGCGCAGCTCCTCGCATCCTGACTGCCGGCTGGGCTCGCGCCGCTCGCAGTTCACGGATTACGGCCCCTGAACCTTCCCCTTTCGCAACTTGGATATGGGCCACACTTAGAACTGGGGGTAGTGCGCGGATCCCTGCTTGCAGGGGGTTGGACTCTCTTCTCTCCCCGGGGAGGGAGTGAAGGTGAGGGGACAGGACGTCAGGCCAGAACCCCTTTCCCTCATGACCGTTCATCGGTTCGCCCCTTCAACCCCGCATCTGATGGTGCGGGCTTGGTCCAGCAGCATTGGATGCGGGGGATTCGGGTTCCCCGCTCCGCGACCCTGGGGCCGTGATGGATCCGACCCTCCGCAACCTCTTGAAGTCGTCGGATGGCACGTGATGGACTAGTTGCCAACACGCTTTCGTGTGGGCGTTCTCTCCAACATGAGCACAAAACCCTTGCTCCGCCGTCGAGTAATCGTTGCCGCAGATGCCTTAATCGAGGTCGTGGTGTGGAAGGTTCCCACGCCAGTAACTCCATCGACCCATGGGTTCAGGTGCCGGCTTGCGTATGTCGTGGGCGGCCAATGCGTGTTGCGATATGACAATGAGCGGGGAAAGGGCGATCACCGGCATACTGAAACAACTGAGGAGTCGTACGACTTCTCTACCCCAGATCAACTGATGGTCGACTTCACGGCCGATGTAGCGAGGTGGAACAATGAGCACGGTCGTTCTTGAGATTCGTTCTCTGGAGGACACGCTGGCCAATGCTTCGCGCGCGATGAAGACGGGTCGAGCCAAGAGCGAGGCGCGCATCAGCTTCGCTACCCCGGAGCTCCTTTGGGAAGTCCTGACGGCCAAGCGCTGGGAGCTTCTCAAGGCGCTGTGCGGGGCCGGCCCCGTTTCTATCCGAGCGGCTGCACGGCGGGTTGGGCGAGACGTGAAAGCCGTCCACGGCGATGTAAGGGCACTTCTGGAGGCCGGAATACTCGACCGCACATCCGATGGACGCGTTCAGTTCCCGTTCGACACCGTGAAAGTGGAGTTCTTGTTGAGTGCGGCATAAGCGGCAGTCTCTTGGGGGCACGCCGGGTCGAGAACCGACAGGGTCAGCAGCCAATGCCCCTTCGAGACGAAGGCGAACGGGGTGCCTGGAGGCGATTGCGCGATTCGAGATGACCAACGCGGCGGTCTGGTCTCGGTCATTGACGACGGGGTACTCCTGAGTCTCTTCAGGGTGGCCGTTTGGGGACGTCCAGGAGATCAGGGCTTTCTCTCCACTGGCAACAGGTGGGCCTTGCGGTATGGGGACCAATGACGTCGGTAGAACGGTAAGAGATCGGC
>JALOPK010000080.1 GCA_025453925.1 Candidatus Eiseniibacteriota bacterium
GATGGAATGGGCTGAACAGCCCCCTCCATCGTCATGAACCAATGCGAAGTGTTACCTATGTTCTGAACCTAAAACGTTACCCATGTTCTGACTTGACCCCCCCTACAGCTGATAGCCGAGAGCCGATAGCTGACAGCCGAGAGCCTTTCAGCTGAACCCCTTGGACTCGCCGCGGGGCGACAAGAAACGGTGAACCGTGAACTGTGGACCGTGAACCGCTGGTGAAGCGAGGCTACGCGCCGAGCTGCAGCACCACCAGCATCGGCCACCCGACGTACTTGGCGGCGCGAGGGTAGCGGGCAGCGAAGTCAGCGTCCGGGGCGAACTCCTCCATGCTCTCCAGCCGGAACCCGGCCCGGCCCGCCGCCATCACAAACGCGCTGATCGGGTGAGCGACACTTCCGGGCTGCACCAGCTCCCCGGAGTCAGGGTCGGTGAACCGGGCCTGGGAGCTGCGCAGGAACATGGCGGGGTGCATGGCCGACACCACCGCTCGCCCGTCCGGGACGAGGACTCGGTGGATTTCGCTGAAAAACCCGTCCAGTTCCCGCAGATGCTCCAGAACCAGGCCGCTGACCACCAGATTGAATGCGTCGCCATTGAAGGGCAGCGGTTGGTGCAGGTCGTGGGCGATAAACCTGACTGCGTCAGCCCCCGGCTTCTTGCACGCCTCCGCGAGCATCCCTTCGGAGAAGTCCAGTGCCGTGACCGTTGCACCCGCCTCCGCCAGCCAGAGCGCATGGCGGCCCGTCCCGCATCCGAGATCGAGGACGACGAGACCGCAAGGATCGCCCACTGCGGCCCGGACTCTCGGCTCTTCCAATGCCTGCAGAGGATTGGCATCGTGGTCATAGACGGATGCCCAACGATCATAGCCTGCTCGAACATTGGCCAAAGGATCGGTCATGGTTCCACCTCATGGATGGGCGTCGACATACGCGATCGGGAGCCAGTATCGAGGTCGACTCAGGGAGGAATCCACACACCCGTCTGCCCGTGATCGCCGCAGAGAAACGGCCGAACAAGATGACACGGAAGCGAGGATATCGGAAGTGCGAAGGCTGCGTCGCACGGGAAGTCCAGCAGGGGAGTCAAGCGTCGTGGCGGTATCCACGCCCTATCGGATGACCACGATCTCGACCGGAAACGTCAGGTTCCGCCAGACGCGATCTGCGGTATATGCCGGGATGCGGCGCGACAATGCCAAGGCCAGACATGCCCGGTCTCCAAGGGAGAGACCGAACGACTGCGTGGAAGGAACGAGCGCTGCCGTCAATCCGGCTTCCGCTGCCGAGAACGGCACCATCTCAATGCCCGACCGCAGGAGGCGCTCGAGCACGGCGCGCGCATCATGGCCATCGCGCACAAACCGCGCGGTCACCTCAGCGAGGTTGACCGTCGACATGCAGCATTGGTCAAGCACCCCCGCCACGGACTCGTGGCCGTCCTCACGAAACAGGAAGGCCAGGAAGGCCGAGGCGTCCAGTGCGATCACTCGGCATCCTGTTCTCGCCGTGACCGGATGAACTCCTCCGTCACGGCGTGGGGCTTGGACGCTCCATAGAGTTCTGCCACCCAGTCCTGGAGGACTGCCGGCGGGTCTCCGTTCTCGTCGGTGGCACAAGCCGAGACAAGGATCGCCCGGGCCTCAGCCTCCATACTGCGAGCGGCACGGGCGGCCCTGATCCGCAGTTTCGCATGCGTTTCGTCCGGCAACCTCCGGATGTTCAGCACTGCCATGGTCACCTCCTCATTGTGCGCGCCTATCCAATGTAGGCAATGTAGGCATAGTTGGCGATCAATGCAACAACATCCGAGGGATTCGCCCTCATGGGCTGTCCCCTGGTGCCGATGCTCCGCGTCGGAACCCCCAGGGCACCGCTCCGCGGTGATGCACGCCGCAGAGCGACGTGGCTACAGCGGCTCTGCAGCGATGGGCGCACAGCGCCGCGTAGGACGCTCCCACAGGGACCATGGGAGCGACGGAGGAAGGACCTCCCAAGTCCACACCTGGCGTTCCCTGGTTCCGATGCTCCGAGTCCGGAACCCCCAGTGCACCGCTCCGCGGTGATGCACGCCGCAGAGCGACGTGGCTACAGCGGCTCTGCAGCGATGGGCGCACAGCGCCATGCAGGACGCTCCCACAGGGACCATGGGAGCGACGGGGGAAGGACCTCCCAAGTTCCTACCTGGCGTTCCTCGGTGCCGATGCCGTCTTGCTCCTCCACTTGCGGCGAGGCGCGTGCGGAAGCTGATTCCGTATCCTTGATCGGTCTGCCCATGGAAGGAGAACCCGTATGTTGCTGAAGCAGCGCGTGATCGACCTCGCTCCCGACTTCATGGTGAAGCTCTTCGCGGCTCCCTACATCGCGGGAGACTCGGCCGAGGCCGCCGTCAGACAGGCCAGCAGCCTATGGTCAGGGCGGAGGCTGAAGTCGACCATCGACCTCCTCGGCGAGGAGCTTACCCGTCGGGACGATGTCCAACAGACAGTGACGGAGTACCTGCGGCTCGTTGACCTCCTCGGCCGCCACGAGCTCGCGACTCTTTCGCTGAAGCCTACGCAATTGGGCAGCCATGAATCGGTGGACGTGTGCGCCGACCACATCGGCCGCATCGCCGCCTACGCCGCAGCGCAGGGCATCGGCGTCACCATCGACATGGAGGATCACACCTGTACCGACATAACCCTAGAGGTGTACAGGAGGCTTCTGCCGCGTTTCCCGGGCCTCGGTACGGTCCTGCAGACACGGCTGCACCGGACGGCAGCCGACATCGAGGCGCTCAAGGGCAGACAGGCCCGCATCCGGCTCTGCATCGGCATCTACCTGGAACCCGCTGACATCGCCCTGCAGAAGAAGCCGGAGATGAAAGAGCGGGTGCTGACACAGGGCGAACGGCTGCTAGACGACGGGCACTACGTCGAGTTCGCCACCCACGATGAGGCGCTCATCGGGAAGATCCTCGACATGATCGCCCGCCGCGGTTTCGGTGGAAGCCAGTTCGAATTCCAGATGCTCCTGGGCGTGCCCAGGGATGCCGTCCAGCAGCGTCTCATCGCGGAGGGCCACACCGTGCGTCTCTACGTTCCGTACGCAGTCAAATGGTCCCACGCCTTGGGTTATGCCAAGCGCCGCTTGGCCGCCAATCCGAACATGGGTCTCTATGTCGCCAGGAACTTGATCCGAGGCATCTCCAAGTCAGCGGCACGACCGTATCGCGCCGTCTAGTCGCGACTGAAGTCGCTCCCACAGGAGTCGATGCTCGCTCCCATGGTCCGGGAGGGGTGCTCCCTCCGGCGCAAGAGCACCGGGGCTACCGCAGCGGCCTCGCCCCCTCACCTTCGTCCCCCCCAGGGAGAGGAGATCCCGCCACTCCTCGCCACCCCGGCGGGGGCGAGGAGTTCGACGCTAGTCCATCACCACCTTCAGCACGATTTCCTCAACCTTCTCGGGCATGTCGCGCAAGGTGCTTACCGTGGCCCGCATCTGGGCCTCCAACAGATTGGACACGAATTGATTGAGAGGGATGACGCGCCCGTTGACTTTGAGTTCCACCATGGCCTTCCTCCTTGTTTCTGACTCGGGCCCTGACGTGACCGGCACTTTACAGAACTGACTGGCCAGCATCTCCGCCAGCCATATCGCGGCATCTTCATCCACGGTCCTCAGCCGGGCGATGACCCTGCCTGGCGCAGGCCGTGGATCGTCCCCGATGACCACGCACCATCCGACCTCCGGGGTGCGCAGCCCCTCAGCGAAGACGAGATCGACGCGGCCAGTCATGATTCCCAGGATCTCAGGGACACCCAGGATCACGCTGTGTACGACTGCGTTGTCGGGCCCAAGCCCGGCAACGGGAGCCGCCCCCGCTGCGGCGAACCGTGCCGTGTCTTTTCCTTCGACATCGGGCGACAGGTGGTGGCCGCGCTTGATGGCCCCGCAGCGGATTCCGCGGGCGGTCAGGCGAGAGATGAGGCCCACAATCAGGGTGGTCTTGCCTGTGCCGGATTCACCGACGATGCTCACGATGGGGGGATGGTTCATGGTGGAAATCCCCCGCGATCCCCCTTTGCAGGACTGGCTGTTGCCCACACCTGACACTGCGGGTGGTGGGGAGTCTGCGCATATGCGTCCGTCGTGAGCCACGGAGTCTCCTCGCACGGCGGGAGAGGATGAAGATGAGGGGGCATCACGCGCGGGGCTATCGGCTATCGGCTCTCTGCTCTCAGCCATCGGCTCCCGTGACGACGCTCGCCCCCTCAACCCCGCCTCCTCCCTCGGGGAGAAGGGGTGTTCTCTCCCCCGAATCCTTGGTTCGGACTCGTGCTGCCCTGGGCACACATGGCCGTGAGCGAAAGGACGGCGCATTCTGGCAGAGGGCGCACCTGTCTGCTCCCACCGCACACCACCCCCACAGTGTTACGTGCGTCCCGTGTCCAGTTTGCGAACGGGGGATGTCGCAGCATGGGCGGGATGCCGTCAGTCTGCATCGTCGGAGGCGTCTCCGTGCCCGAACCGGATTCTGTCCAGGACCGACGTGAACGTCGGCGGGAGCGGGGAGTCCACGGTCACCTCAATGCCCGAGGGCGATCCAAATCGAACCCGCGTGGCGTGAAGCATGAGACGGGGCAGGCCCAGCTGAGGGCTCCGCTCGCCATAACGTGGGTCGCCGGCAACCGGGTGCCCGATGCTGAAAAGGTGTACTCGGATCTGATGACGGCGGCCGGTGCGCGGCGTGACCCGCAGCAGCGTGAAGCCGTCAAGGCGCTCCTCAACATCGTACGCAGTCTGCGCCGGTTTCCCCCGCCGCTGGTCGACACCCATCCTGCCTGAACCGAACTCCCGGATCGGCCGGCGAATCATCCCCTGGTTCCGGAGCATCACTCCAATCACAAGAGCCGTGTAGTGCTTCTCTACACAACCTCGACGGAACTGTTCATTGAGGTTTCGGTGCGCCTCGGCGGTCTTGGCGAAAAGGATCACGCCGCTGACTTCCTTGTCGAGTCGATGGACTACGAAGAGCCGTTGGCCCCGCTCGTCTGTCAGTTTCCGAAGGAGTGAGGGGATCTCATGGTTTCGTTCGGGGATGGACGCGAGCCCTTCCGGTTTGTCCACCGCGAGGATGTGGTCGTCTTCGAAGAGGATCATGTGCTGGCTCACATCACGGCTGACGCCGTTCCCACGGGACGAAAGGGCGCATGTCCCGTCCATCAGGGGATACGCATCCTTGGGGAGGAAGGGCCGAAGTGTGGAGTCGCGCGGCTGAGACTGCTTCCTCCCGCCGTTCTTGGACGGCCGCTTTCCATCGCTCGCGTCCTCGCCCTCACCCTCTGCTGGGAAGAGAGGGGATGTCGTTGCTGCGGCTCCAGCGCTCTCGCGCCCGGAGGGGCAGGTCGCTGAGCGACGTGGCTACGTCCGAAGACCACGACAGCGGTGCAGATGGGCAGTGGGGTTCCCCGTGAAGCGCTGCTCACCGTCAATGGTGACCCGTAGACCCTGAACTGCCTCTTACCGAATCACGCCGAGCCAGGTGCGGAACAGGAAGTCCGCACGGCCGATCAGGAGCGAAATCCGCGCCATGACCGTGAAGCCGAAAGTCGCGCCGAAGCCGATCATCAGAGTCCAGACGCCGACCCGTGCGACGGCCCCCACCGTTCCGCGATGGGGCTTTGAGAAGAAGAAGTAGGTGATCCCGCTGATGGCGCCGAGAATCACCAGCAGGCCGTTGATGCCGTCCCACGTGCCCAGCGTCCGGAGGTCGATCATGCTGGCCTGGATCTGTCGGATCACCTTTGTCTGAAGGGAGAGGGGCACCACGAAACCCGCGCCGATGCCCCAGATGATGGCGATGGGGATTCGCGCCAGCCACGAATAGCGCCGGCTGTAGCGGGTGAAGATCAAGAGACCGAGCGCGGCCGCCATGAGAAGCAGGAAGATGCCCACAGGGCCGGGGACTACGTTCCAGTTGTGGTCCCGGAACACGGGGATGATAAAGTAGGGGACGAAGGTCTGCCGGAGAAGAATGACCAGCCAGTACCCCGCTGACACACCGACCACCAGATACTCGGCAATGCGGTAGAACATGTTGTCGCGATGAAGGAACGAGAAGATGCAGAGGGTCAGCAAAGAGGCGACCCAGACGCCGGGATCGGTCGACAGGTGCATCAGACGCCCCGCTTCCTGGTCGCCAGGTAGGCGATATTGCCCACAACGATGAGGGCCACAATGAGGACGTGGCAGACCGACTGGATGTTCATCCAGATGATGGCGCGATCACCCTGGCCCAGCAACGTTTCGTATTCGGCTGCACCTTTGAGGCCGCCCAGAATCCCCTCGATCTGCCCCGACTGGAGGTAGTTGTAGTAGTCTGCCGCCATGACCGCGGTGACGCCGAGCGCCAGCGGGAAGTTGTAGCGCTCGTGGCCATACATGATCCAGTAGTCGACGCCGCTGGTAGAACTCACCGACATGACAAAACGCAGGTCCGCATAGTTCCTGATCCCCCGCATGAGCGGCAGACTGTCCAGCGGGTTGTTGTAGAAGTCGATGGGGAAGGATTGCCGCATATTCTGCCCCATCGAGAGAATCACCGATGCGGGATACGGGCGATAGCCAAGAAAGACATAGTCCTCTCCGTAGGTCTTTCCCTTCTCCTGGGCGATGTGCCGAATCTCCGACTCGATGAGGCTGACGCCCGTCGCCGAGAGGCAGGTCGACACGAAGCGTGCCCCCCGGTCAAAGACATGCCGCATGATGGAGTAGGACATGGGCTCCAGCTCTGCCATGGTGTCGGGGCCGTAGTCCATGTCGATCAGAATGACGTCGCCGGGCTGCAGCCCATCCACCATGTCGTAGACCTTCTTGACCTCGGGTGTGACGCGCACGGGCAGCTTCACCGGGAAGAGCAACGGCAGGACCAGCGCCAGGGCCAGCAAGAGGAAAATGATGCGGCGGTCCATCCCCAGAATCCAGACCATCAGGCGGCGCATCCTAGTCTCCCGCCATGTAGCTGCGTTCGATGCCCAGCATGACCCGCAGCGCCATGGATGCCTCGCCCAGGCCGATCCCGATGAGGATGGCCCGCTTCGCCGCCACATTGGGGACGTTCAGGAGCCAGTCGGCGATGGCGGGGAAGAGCCCGGCGCTCATCCGGTCGCCCAGGGGGACACGGCCCAGCATCACGAATGCGGCGGCAAGAAGCAAAATCGTGGACATCGCGCTGCGCGCGCGGAAGGCGCGGAACGCAGCCGAGGCGATGAAGAAGGCAAGCAGGCTGAACATCGTCGCGGAAATGGGATTCAGGACATTGTTGTACATCCACATGAAAATCCCGCCGCTCCCCGCCTCGACAGAGCCGAAGAGCCCTCCCGCCACGGTCAGCACGAGCCCGACGATGGTGATGATGCTGTACTGCCACTGGGCCTGGCGCCGACGGATCTTCTGGAGGTGTGACTCCACGAGGCTCATGATGCCGATCAGGATCGTGAATACGCCGAGAATCTGGAGCCAGATGTTGGAGACCTCGTATACCTGCTCGAACGAACGGTGGGGCACGAAGAACTGCACCGTGAGAACGAAGGCGCAGAGGAAGGTCAGGAAGACGGGCAGTTGCCGTTTCATTGCACGATATCCAGGAGGCGAACTACGGAGTCGGAGCCCAGCGTGACGGCGAGCGTGCCGGCAATCACCAGCGCGACTACGATGAGCTTGGCGATGTCCTGCGCCTTGAGCGTGCCCAACTGCAGCGGATCGTTGGAAAGGTAGGCGCTGGCCGCGTAGAGCTCCTCACCCATGAGCGTGTAGTCGCATGCCGCCACGAAGAAGGGAATTTGCGTCAGCTCGTCGGTGCCGGCGATCTGGATCGAGCCGGCCTGAAAACCGGTCTCCGCCAAAATGAGCGACTCCGCGTAGAACTTGCCCAGGTAGAAATTGGTCGCGGGTCTCTCCCGGAGCATCAGCCCGTTCACGGCGGCGGTGAAGGGAAACTGCTCCGACGTCACGTAGAAGACGTCTCGCTCCTGGTACGCCTCGGGCCGGCCCGCATTGATACAGGAGGCCTTGACCACTTCCTGCGCGATGATCATGACCGTGGCATACGTGTTGGGTACGATGAGCCGCGTCCCATACTCCGCGGTTCGCTTGGCGACGCGGCCCAACACGGTGAACGCGGCGATGGTGGCCACTTCGGACGCCTCCCCGATGCCGGGCACGAACAGGATGGGCTTCCCCATCTCCGTTGCCCGGCCGATGGCCTCATCAACGGCACCGATGCCCGCGATGGGTCGCACGTAAAGCTGCATGCCTCGCCGTGCGTGGTGGATCATGAGCAGCATTATGGCGGCAAACCCCACGCTGAAGACCAGTACCACTGCCTTGCCGCGATGGAACCACTGTGCCAAGGGGATGGCCTGCGCTGAAGGATACTCGCGGCTCCACCTCTCGGCCTGAGCGATCAGCCGGTAGTAGTAGGGCTGCCCGTCGGTGAGGCTGTCGGAGTCTGAATAGCGGAGCGCAGAGGCAGGGAGCACCGCGACGGTGTCGAAGGGGCCTGCCTCGACCGCCGCGCGGAGCACCAGGTAGCGATCCGGCTGACCTTCCGCGGGAGGTGCCCAGGACAGGGCAACCGTGCCTCCATGGTCGTTGGGCGTGTCCACGGCCTCCAGGCCGGCCGCGGGCGCCGGGCCCCGGAGGGCCAAGAGAATCAGGGTGATGATCCAGCACGCGGGCACCGGCACCTCCTTCATCGACAGAGGTGAACAGTATGCTCATCCCGGGGGGCGAGGTCAACCTCGAGGCGTGTACAGGCTTGCCATGGCCGCGGGACGACGTAGTATACGACCCGCGAAAGGAGCAACAAGGTGGCACGTCACGATGACAGCACACGGCAGAATCTGTCCGCCCTCCCCGAGGGATTCCTCTGGGATACCCCACAGTGGATCCGAACCGATCACCTGAAGGCCCACCCGGCGAAGTTCATCGCCCGCGTACTCATCGGGGGATTCGTCGGGCTCCTATTCGGGCGAGTGCTGGGCAGTCTGCAGGGTCTCTTTCTTCAGTGGGTCTATGATGGAGTACTCCGTGCCATGCCAGGTGTGGAGGGAAGCGTGGGGCGCATCATCCATGCGGTGGCGGCCGGGCTGGGAACCATGGTGGCTCCACTCCTGTTCTCCAGTCCGCTTTCGACCAGTCTGTCCGAACTCCGTGACACGGGCGGGGGGTCGGCGGCGATTCTGTTTCTTGCCCAGCTTCACGGATCGGTCAATGGGATCTTCCAGGGGGTGCGCCCGACGCTGGGAGACCGGTGTCAGACCGTGGTCGAACGTGTCCTTCTCGGGTGGGGGATGCTCTGGCGGCTCATCACCCGGCCCCTGCGGGCGTTGATTCAACGACCGCCCTCGACCCGAGAACTCCACGTCTTGTTGTCGGATGCGGGCAGACAGGAAACGGCGAAGAAGCTGATGAACCTCTTGCGCCGGGGCCTGCTCCCCACCCCCGAGGAGACGCAGGGTGGAGAGGAGATCCTGCTGGCCGCCTGGCCCGGCAAGATCCCCCCCGAGAAACGGCCCGAACTGTGGTGGACGAAACCCGCGGTGCGGGTTGAGGTGTACCGTTGGATTGAATCCACCCGCCGGCCCGATGCGCTGCCCTTACTCGCGCGGGGGCTGAACGATCCGGATCCAGATGCCCGACGGGCCGCCGTCGTCGCGCTCGCCGCACTCGGCACGCAGGAGACGGTGCCCTACCTGGTGTCGCTCCTTGACGAGGGCCCCGAGATCCGCACGGTTGCGGTTGCGGGCCTGAAGCGATGCGCAGCGGAGATGGAAGCATAGACGCTCGCCCACGTCCGCCCCGCTGAGGCGGCCGCAGGGAAAGGAACACAATGATCACAGAAGAGACCGTTCGGGAGGCCCTCAGGCAGGTGTTCGACCCGGAGATTCCGATCAATGTCGTGGACATGGGGCTCATCTACCGGGTCGCGATCGCGGGAGGGGACGTTGTCATTGACATGACATTGACCGGCCGCGGCTGCCCGATGCACGGATTGATCGCCGACATGGTCCGCAGGAAGGTCGCCGAGATCTCTGGGGTGAGCAGTGTCCAAGTGAACGTTGTGTGGGACCCGCCGTGGAATCCGACAATGATGAGTCGCGACGTGCAGATCCGCTATGGGTTCGCCACGGCGGACGAGGGCCACGCTTCCCCGGACACCCCCTGACCTGCCGCCGGCCGGGCATGTGCACCGGCATTGACCGGGGACGGCGCGTACGCGGCGGTAGACACAGGCCTTCGATGGTGGCGAGGGGCGTGTTTCGGAGGTGTGAATGATACGAGTGATCCCCGCCCGGGAGCGTCACTTCTCTGATTTCGAGTGGCTCAGGACTTACTGGCTCTTCTCGTTCGCAGAGTACTACGACCCATCGAACATCCAGTTCGGCCCCCTGCGGGTGTTCAACGACGATGTGGTCGCCCCGGGTGCGGGGTTTCCCACGCATCCGCACCGGGAGATGGAGATCATCACCATTCCCCTCAGCGGCGAGATCACCCACGCCGACAGCATGGGCAACCGTGCCATCATCGTCCCCGGAGACGTCCAGCGTATGTCTGCCGGCACGGGACTGACCCACTCGGAGTACAATCTCGGAGAGTCGCCAGTCCACTTCTATCAGATCTGGATCTACCCCGATCAGAGGGGTCTTCCGCCCGGCTACGATCAGCGGCGGTTCGATTCCTCTGAATGGCACAATCGCCTGTGGCCGGTGGCGTCAGGCCGAGGACTGCCCGACGTGGTGACGTTGTGTGCGGACGCTACCATCCTCCGGGCGGAGCTGGATTCCGGCGTGTCGTTCCTCCACGATCCCGGAGAGGATCGGCGTCTCTTTCTGTATCTCACCTACGGAGCAATCACCCTCAACGAGAGCGAGTTGGCAGCGCAGGATCAGGCGAGGGTCGACGGTGTGCCCCGAATCCATGTGACGGCACGGAGTGCCAGCGGCCTGGTGCTTGTGGACCTCCCGTCCGGCAGGGGAGTTGGCTACGATGCCGCAACGTTGCGGGGCGCGCGGGCATGAAGCCCCGACCCGTCCTGCCACGGATCGACGGCATCACCGATCTGGTGGAACTCGGCGTCCAGGTGGACCGCCATCTGGAGGAGATCGGGGAGTTCCGGCCAGGCGAGGCGTGGGGTGATTGCGCGACACGGGTTGACGCCATGGATCCGGCCCTGGCTTCCTGGCTGCGCACCGCAGACCGGCGGTGGGATGAGCTGATCGCCTGAGCCGGGAGGCGCGTGTGAGTCTAGCCGGTGGTGCGGCGGGATTTTCGACGAGGCGGCAAGGGCGAAGCGCAGCTCCCCCGCCCGGCGGGCCTCTCTACATTCGGTTGAGCTTCTCCTCCAACTCGGCGGCCCATTCAGGCACGGGGACATCCAGGTCCTCCACGATCCGGGTCTTCATCAGCCCCAGGTAGTAGCGCGCTTTGGTCGGGAGGTTCAGCTGTATGCAAGTCGAAGGGATCTCCGCCAGGGCATGCAGGCATCTCACCAGCAATTCGCTCAGGAAGGCCCTCCTCGACTCTGCGAATGATTCGTATCGCGCGTCCTCGAGAAACTTCCCACGGTAGAGGGTGGCGGCCGCACGGAGGAGAGGGACGGCTTCGTCGTACTGACGCCCTGCAACGGCCGCAAGGCCTCGTTCCGCCGATCTCTCGAAGGCCCGGTCGGTAATCTCCACGTCATCCGCACAGTAAAGCCTGTACGACCCGTGCTCTGTCCTCACCTCGACGTGGCCCCCGGCGCCGGCGGCCGAGAGGATCTTCCGCAGGTTGCTGACCTCGTTGTGCAGGCTGTGTTTGATCTTGTCCGGGTCCCCGTCGGGCCAGAGAGTATCGGCGGCTTCGTCCAGGCTGATGCGATGCGAGGGGCTCGCCAGCAGCAACCCGAAGAAACGCTTGGCTTTGCGGTTCGCATTCCATCCACGCTCCTGAGTCGCCCCCCCCACCAGCAACTGCAGGGCACCAAGGGTGTGAATCTCGATCCGTGCGCGCGGTGCATCGGCGACAACAGGCTGATCGCGACCTGCTGCCGCGGCGATGATCCGGCGTGCAGCGAGACGGCGGTCCGGCCACCACGTTGAGGCCGCTCGCTCCGCCCAGAGGACGAGATCAGAGTCACTGGCGGGTAGGAACTTGAAGCCGTGGAGCACCATCGCCTCACAGAATCGCAGCAAGTCGGCCCGCGCGCCCTCGCCGTCTCCACGCCGCTCGGATGCATACGCCCTGCACACCATGGCGTTGGCCCACACGTGTGCGGCGCGTTCAGCATCGGCGCGGGCCGTCACGTCGTCAAACAACTCGCCGGCGGGCTCCGCGTAGCCCTCACGTAGCAACAGGAACCCAAGGAGCAACCGATCCCACAGCCGAGCACCATCGCCATGCGCCATCTCCCCCCCGGCTCCATCGGTCGCAGGCACCGAAGACCCCGTGCTACGTGCGATCAAGCGACGGCAATGGTCGATGCGAAACGACGCCATTCCCTCCGCCTCCGCCTCCGCCGCCCGTGACCTGGCCCCCTCCAGATCGCCTCCCCACACGGCACACATCCCCGCCAGACCCATCAGCTCCCGCCTGAGGCCAGTCGCGCGAAGACGGGCCGAGAGATCCATCATGCTCTCCACCCGGTTGGTCGCCGATGCGAGATCCCCCTCGAGGGCGTCGGCCTCGGCCAGCCATCTTTCCCTCATCAGCGAGGTGAACGCGGAATCCTCCCCTGCGGTGATGCGTGCAAGCGCGGCCCGGGCGGCCCCGTACTCACCACGGTGGCAGTGGAGCCGCGCCCTGCAGATCAAGGCAAGGCTCCAATGGAAGCCGTGGGTATCGCCTGCCAAGGTCTCCATGGCCTCTCTGATCAGTGGTTCGGCTTCACGGCCCGCGCCGATGTCGAGGAGGCGCCACGCATCCCACACCAGGGTCCATGGGGTTGCTTCCGGGAGCAGCCTTGCGATCTTCCTCCAGCCCCAGAGCAGGCCGGGTTCTTCGCCGGCGTCAGGCGAGGCCGGTCTGGCCTCGGGGATGCTGCCGCGATCCGTGCCCGATGGTTCTATCGCCGGGTGGAGAGAATGTGTCCCCCTCACCAGAGCCATGAAACCGAGGAGCGCGCGGCCATGGTCGTCCACTCCGGCACATCGCACCAGTCCATCAGCCAGGGGACAGAGCAGACCTGGATCTTGGTCGAGCACAACGGAGAGCCCGATGGCCTGCAGGACCCTCGACGCCTGCGCCCCGTCCCCGGCCTTCACATAGGCCGAAATGGCGTCTTCCAGGTTTCCCCGGGCCTCCAAGATCCGTCCTGCCGCGGCCCACCGCTCAGACATCCGCGCGGCCCCGATCTCGGCTGCCAGGACAGCATTGAGCCGGTCCCGCGTGCGGTTTTCGATCACGTACCGTCCCCCCACGCGGGCCATCGGAGCGGTGCCGGATTCGAGGAGTCTGCGGAGTCGCTGCCCCATACCCGGGACTCCCGTGAGCGTGTCCGCATCCGCGGGCTCGATGGCGGGAAGAAGCGAAATCGAGAGCAGAAGCTCGCGGTCAACGAGATCGAGTGAGCGCAAGGCGCTGTCGCCCGGAGGTCTACAGGCCCAGATAACAGACGAGCGGAGCATCTCTCCCTCAGCGGGCTTCTCAGGGAAAGCTGCCGCGATGGCGGCGATGCCCCGCGGCCAACCCGCAGTGACCCGGCACGCAACGTCTATGATCTCGTCTTCCTCGAGGCAGGCCCACCGCCTGAGCGCTTCGTTCACCTCACTCCGGCTCAAGGCCAGCCGGTCGGGTCCGACGATCGCCAGCTGTCCGATCCGGGCCAGACTGTCCAGGGCGGCAACAGGCATCACCGTGCCAGTGATCGCGACCTTTGCCCCTGGTGGTGTGGCGCTGAGAAGCCGGAGTGCGAACGCGACAACCAGGTCGGGGGATGGGGATCGATCGACGCCATCGAGCACGACGTGGAGTCCAGAAGAGTCCCCGCCCTGCAACAAAGAGGCCAAAACCCTTTCGCACTCCACGGCCGGCGCGTCGTGGGGGCCGGGACGGACCGCCGGGGCGGCCTCGATGCTGGAGGCTTCTTCGGTCACGCGCTGGGCGAGCCTCTCCGCCGAGGAGTCATCCGCCGTGATTGTCAGCCAGATCACCTGGGAGCCGCACTCCGTCACCGCATCGCGGAGTGCAATGGTTTTGCCGAAGCCCGACGGAGCGACGACGAGGGTCAGTCGTCGTTGGAGCGCCTTGAGGAGCAATGCCCGGAGGCGGGGGCGCTGAATGGGAGGTATCGGTCCTCCTGCTTCGGCCAGCGGCTCAAGGATATCACCGGGGGACTCGGACTCCGTCGCCTCGCGCGCTGGCTTCATCGGGAACCCTCCATGTCGGCCGCGGGCCGCATGATGTCAGTTGAAGAGCCGCGGAATCATGGAATGGTGGACCATGGGCTCCTCGCACCCTCATCATGATGGAGTGTACGGACGGACGAAACCGTGGTCAAGACTCCCCAGCGCCGAGGCCTGGCGAGGGTGACGCACGATCGGATGTCGAGCCGAGGCACTGATGTCCGTAGCTTGTCGTCCGAGGCGCGTTGACTGTCCGCGTGAGCCGGTCAGCCTCGGGCAGATCTTGAGCAGCGATGCTACCACCCGCGACAACAGTGAAGCACCGCCTTCATCCGAGAACGTCCCGCTGCGTGCAGTGCTATCGGACGGTCCTGTCATGTCCACGACAGAATCGTTGCGCATCGGTGCCGCGATACTGGCGGCACTCGCGAAGGCGGAAGAACACCGCGTCACCGGGGTGACTCCTGACCAGGTACTCCAGTCTCCCGACCGGACGCGGGCTACGGTTCTTCCCACAGCCGGCGGCCATGCCGGCGCTCAGAGCGGAACGGGAGCCGATTGCACCGCTTCTCTGGTCTGGTCTGCCGGCGCGATTCTGCTGGAGATGTTCACGGGAGAGCCCTTTCAGGCTGACCGGCCTTTGCCGGATCTCCGCGTTTCCCGACCCGATGTACCCTTCGGCGTCATCGCCGCGGACCTATTGGCGCGCGAGTCGCCGACGCAAGACGACGCCACGGCCTGAGTCGCGCTGCTCAGAAGCCCGTCGAAGACGTCGGCCCTCTCTCCTCGCGAGGCGGCCGCGGGCCGAGATGTGGGCTCACCGACCTCTCTCGCCTACCACCAGGAGAGACAGCGTCCGCCACGCATCACGCTGCCTTGACACCACCACCAGGTAGCTGCCCCGAGCGAGGTGTTCACCTTGGTCGGAAATCAGATTCCACGTGATTGTCCCGGACTGCGGGTCTGACGTAGTAAGGGAATGAACGGTGCGGCCGGCAAGGTCACAGACCCGAGCGGTGGCGCCCGGCTCGCGGAGCACGTCGCCATGGAGCCTGACATAGCCGACTGCGGGGTTTGGCCAGATCGAAACGACGAGTTGATCGCCGTTCTCCACGGGTTCCCCGCTTCCCGGGTCGAACCCGTTCACCAGCGATCGCGCGCGGGCCGCACACGCACCGTTGGCCGAGCGGTTCATGTGGTTGTCGGGGTAGGAGATCTCGTACTCGGCACGAAGCGTGTTCTCGTCTGGCTGCCCGGCAGGCCGCGCCGTATGGGCGAATGCGCTGAACCCCACCACGTTACCATGGGTCGAGTGCGAGCTGAGCCCCACACCAGTGTCTTCGAGCCACGCTCCCCATGACCTGCCTCGCGCACGCACTGCCTGCGGAGGGCAGTTCTCACCTTCCCGGTGATGGGGCACCGACGAACAGAACACGAGCTTCTGCTCCGCGTGGTTGTTGAAGTAACCGACGATATCGGAGACGGAATGATCGATCCACCCCTGGAGTACCGCATCACTGACCAGGTACTCAGTGGGGTAGAAGCACGACTTGATGATGATGATGTCCGCATCCTTCGCATCAGCGGGAAGCCTGGCGCCATCGTTGATGAAGAGCGCGCACAGCCCCTGCCACTCCGGATCCCATTCGCAGTAGGGCGCATTGTCATCCTCGTGCCAGTTGTCCGTCACGGTATGGCCGTCGGTCTCCAAGTCGGCCCTGAGGTTCCCGCCGCCCCAGTCGGGATCCCACTCATCATAGTCGCGCAGCCAATTGTCGCCGGTGGATTGGTGGATGAAATGCACATGGGCAGCCCTGGTGCCAATGCAGAGAACCGCCAGGAATACGCACGAGCACAGCGCAATCTTCGTCGTGTTCATCGGTGGGACCTCCTTGGGATGCGGTGGGTACTCACGAGGGTGTGTTCCATTCCCTACCTGATGCGGATCACGCGCACAGCCCCTGCGTCGCCGTCTGCCGTCGTAAGGCGCACTGCATAGACGCCCGCCGGTACCGGTGCGCCGAGGGCATCGGTGCCATTCCATCTCTCGACATGGGTGCCCTGGCCCACGGTGCCCTCCTTCAGCGTCCTCACCTTCTCTCCTACAAGCGTGTAGACCCCCACCTCGACCTTGGCTGCGCGTGGCATGGTGTAATGAATCGATGTCTCGTGGAGAAACGGGTTCGGCGTGGGACGCGACAGCGTTGGGGTGACCGGTACACCATGGTCCTGTTCGTCCGCTGGCGTCGATGTCGAGATCACCAGCCGATTGCCCGCCTTGGTCACGGTGGCGGCCACCAAAGTCACGATCCCGGTGTCGCTGGGGGTGGTCTGTCCGGTCTGGACGACTTCGTTGCCGGGTAGTTGGAAGTTTCGCCAGTAGCACTGCGTCCCGGGCGGGGGCAGGAACTGCCGGACCCGCCGGGTTGTTACGTCAACGGTGCCGTGATCCGGCATTGTCTCGAGGCCCGGCAGCCCAGGGTCGTAGAGCCTGAGAGCAACCTCCCAGCGGTCGGGCGTTTCCACAACATCGCCGGCGAAGTCATTCCAGGGGCACGACCACTCGATGCCGAAGTTGTAGTAGGCGAGGCTGTCGGGCACGACGAGGTTGAGCGTGGAGTTCGA
Organism: Candidatus Eiseniibacteriota bacterium; assembly: GCA_025453925.1. Lineage (GTDB taxonomy): Bacteria > JAFGKV01 > JAFGKV01 > JAFGKV01 > JAFGKV01 > JAFGKV01. Next base: position 17,000 of record JALOPK010000080.1, read on the forward strand.
GAAGCCGGGAAAGCTCCGGTCCTTTCGGAACGAGAAATCACCGAAGGTGAAGTTGGGTGTGTCGAGAAAGCCCCACCACGTGTGGTCGATGGGGAGGGCGGCCCCGACCCACCCCTGCGTCCGGCCGTCCATGATGTCATACCACGGCGCTCCCTGAGTTTCCCAGTCGACGACCTCATCCTGCGTCCCGTGGTAGGTGACTATGTAGGCCATGTCGTCCCGCCACCGATCGACCATGCCTGCCCTGTGGTTCATCCAGAGCCAGACATTGGTGCCATCGTATTGAGTCAGATGGCTCGCGAAGGCCCCCTCGTTGATCACGGGGAGCGCATGGAAGGGGAGACCCCACTTGGGGGCGGTGTCGCCCATCCACAGCTCGCTCGCGTCGTAGTTGGTCATGGGCTCACTGCAGTAGACCGCGGCGAACACGTTGGGATAGCGCATGCCCAAGGCCAGGGCCCCGCTGCCGCCCATGGAATGGCCATAGGCGTAGATTCGGTTCTCATCCACGTTGAAACGAGCATCGCGCACTACGTCATGAATCGCACGGAGCAACCGTTGTTCGGTGAAGTTGCTGACGCTGCCTGCCTCGGGATTCGACGGCAGCTCGCCCCAGATGTATTGGGGCCACTCATCACCCCAGGAGTGGTCCTTGGCGTACCCGTAGTACCAGGACTGGTGGGGATCATCGCCGAAGATCTGAATCGCGGGCCATCCGTAGCCAGTGCCATTCGCATGGTCGGTGAACGCCTCGACGTATCTGGTGCCCCACCCGCTGATCTGCAGAAACAGTGGATACTCCTGGCCGGGATCATATCCCTCCGGCAGACTGACGAAGTAGTTGTAGACATAGCCGTCCATGGTGGGATTCCACGCGCGGAAGTCCATGAACTGGGTGAAGACCATGGCACGGCCGTTGGTTGATCGCCATACCATGACCGGGAGAGGTTCGTCAAACCCTTCAGCCACGCCGGCAGTGAGGGAGTTCTGGCCGGGCGCGATGGTCCTATTCTCAGTTCCCTGCGCAACGCTGGTCACCGCATAGTAGGCGAGCGCTTCCTCGCCCTCGTGGACCGTGAAGACGTGCATCCCCTGTGTGTCCTCAAGCTCGGGGCCGAGATCGGCGATGATGAAGTTCTGCTGGACCGGGGTCATGCCGTAGTCGGTCATCCACCGCTCCGTCAGGTACATTGCGGAGGAATCGGGAATCTGTGCCACCTGCATGGCGGAGGCGAGGTTGGCCGACGTGATGGGCTGCACGTGCCGGTAGATCCGGTAGTGCTCGTTGCCCACTCCGGGAAGCTCCCGCCACGTCAGAATGGTCTGGCCGGCACGATGAGTCGCGGCCAGTTCCGTGGGGGTTTGGGCGGCCAAGGGGCCCCATGAACCCAGCAGGGTTGCTGTGAGAAGCGTGAGAGCAAAGCGGCGTGTGCTGCGCATGACAACCTCCGCGTGGTGTGGTTCCCCATCAGGGGAGATCGCCGCCGAAGTCGGTCTCGCCCACGATGTTGGACTCAGGCGATGCCTGGCCCGGGCCGGTGGCAATGCCCAGGTAATAGTAGTTGATGTCGGGATTGCCAATGCCTGTGGTGAAGGTGTACTGGGTGGTGGGCGCCAGAACTACTGTCCACGGCGTGGCTGCGCCCGCGTGGAAGTAAGGCAGTGTGCTCCGATAGAGATGATACTGGGTGGCGCCCGAAATCGAGTTCCACCACAGGCGGGCGGATGTGCTGCTGATCAGCTCCAGGTGGAGTTCCATGGCTGGCAGGCCGGGAAGGTCGTCCCACTCATATGCATAGGCGGAACCGGAGTACGTGCCGTTCGGGTTGTCTTGGGGCGCGCCGGTGAGGATCCGCGTCGCAATGCTGACGGACATGCCGAAGCAATCCCCCGCGTTTCCATCAATGGGCGTGCGCTTCGCGTGAGACGACCACGTCGAACCGTCACGGGCAAAGGAGTAGATGGCCCCCGAGCCTTCACCATTGGCGTCTTCCCCGTGGGCACCAATGATGGCGTGGGTTCCCAACCCGTCCATGCTCACCGACCAGCCGAAGTGGTCCCAGGCGGCGGCATCGGGAGCCACAAGCTTCGCCTGCTGGCTCCAACTCCCGGAGGAGTAGTAGTACACATAGGCTGAACCTGAACTCCCGCCGTCGTCGTCGTCACCGGGAGCACCCACAATAACGTGAGATCCGATTGCCGATGCGGCGACGGAATGTCCGAACTCGTCGCTGGAGGCACCGTCGGACGCCTGGAGTGCTCCCGATGGATTCCAACTCGACCCGCTCAACAGGAACACCCGGGCGGATCCCTGATCCTCATTGCTTCCGACGCGATCACCGGGGGCTCCGACGATGGCGACGGTGCCCAGCCCCGAGATGGCCACCGAATAGCCGAAGTGGTCGCCGGCGGCGGGGTAGGTATTGGCCAGCTCGGCCTCCTGCACCCAGGTGGTGCCGGTGGTTCGATGAAACACGTAGGCCGATCCGGAATCCTCGCCGTCCTCATCATCATAGGGCGCGCCGATGAGCGCATACTCGACGTTCACGACCGAGGAGATCGAGACCGAGGTTCCAAACTCGTCATACGCCTTCCAGGAATCCGTGGGAACGAGCTTGGCCTGCTGACCCCACGTGGTACCACTGCGCTTGAAGACATACGCCGCCCCGGCCCCGGTGCCTCCACTCCACTCCTGCGGCGCCCCGACAATGGCGTAGTCGCCGCTGATCGCCACGGAATGGCCGAAGAGGACGCCGGGTTCGCCGTCGGACGCCGTGAGTTTGGCCTGCTGTGCCCACGTGCCGCCGCCCCGGTAGTAGATGTACGCCGATCCCTGGTTGTTGTTGCCGTTGACCTGATCCTGGGGAGCGCCGATGATGGCGTAGTCGCCATTGGTCGCCACCGACCAGCCGAACCGGTCGTTAGCGGCGCCATCGCTGGGGTCCAGCTTCTGCTCGACGGCGTGCGATGCGGTGATGAGGACGAGAGTAGCGAGTACTGGGAGATACGATCTCGAGGCCTTCATGGTCTCCTCCGTGCGGATGAATGCGAGGTGGCACAAGAGCGCCGCTATCAGGCCCCATGTGTGGATGATCTCAGGTCTCCATGGAACGGAACGGGGCCACTACTCCTCAGTGTATGAGCCTCGCTCAGGGTTTTCTCAGATTCCGGGTATCAACAGGCGCGAAGGGAAGCCAGGTCACCCTTGGCTCTGCTCGATTCCCTCCTATCGCGACAGAATCAGAACGCCCGGATCAGCG
>JALOPK010000399.1 GCA_025453925.1 Candidatus Eiseniibacteriota bacterium
AGGACAATATACAACACTTCGTCCTTCCGCGCAAGTGCCTCCCATCCCCCTTCACGTACCCGTCCTCGTACCCGTCCTCGTACCCGCCCCCTACTCGTCCCCGTCCTCGTACCCGTCCCCTACACGTACCCGTCCCCTACCCGTACCCATCCTCGCGTTCCGGACTCCATGACACCGTGACCTGCCGGTCCCGGCCCGTTTGCAGCGGCACTGACCCGCTGAATCGTCCGGTGCGCGGCCTCGGGCCGTGCGGAACGCCGGCATTGCCCCTCTTGACCTGTTTCTGACAAAACACTAGCATGATCTTCACATGATCGTGTCTTCTTGATCTCAACGTTGCGTTGCACAGGAGTTGGCAGAAGCATGGCGCGTTCTCGAATACTCGTCGTTGAAGATGAAGAGGACATCCAGCACATCGTGCGCTACAATCTGGAAAAGGAGGGGTACTCGGTGATCTGCAGTTCATCCGCCGAGGATGCCCTCCGCCATGCGCGCACACCCCCCCCCGACGCGGTGGTGCTCGACCTGATGCTCCCCGGTATGGACGGCCTCGAGTTCTGCAGGATTCTCCGCAAGGACTCGGCCACCGAGCATACGCCCATCATTATGCTCACCGCCAAGAGCGAGGAGGGCGATGTGGTCACCGGTCTGGAGGTCGGTGCCGACGACTACGTGACCAAACCCTTCAGTCCAAAGGTCCTCACTGCGCGGATCAGAGCTGCGCTGCGACGCCGCTCCAGGGGGGCCGCTCCTGCATCCGACCAGCCGGTGATCGTCGTGCACGACATCGCCATTGACCGGCAGCGTCATTCGGTCACCGTGGGTGGCCAGATCGTCGATCTGACCTTCACCGAGTTCCGCATTCTCGAATACCTCGCCCTGCACCCTGGCTGGGTGTTTACCAGGTACCAGATCGTGGATGCCGTGCGGGGTGAGGACTATGCCGTAACCGATCGTTCGGTTGACGTCCACGTGGCGTCCCTTCGCCGCAAACTCGGGCCGGCCCGATCCTTCGTGCAGACCGTGCGTGGTGTCGGCTACCGGATGAGGGAGTGAGTGGTGAGGAGAAAGCGCCTCTTCTGGCAGCTCTTCGGCGCCTATTCGCTGAGCGGCTTGCTGGTGCTCGTCCTCGTGTATGCGATCACCTCCCATGCCATCGAATCCGCCTACCTCGGGCTCTTCCGCACCCAGATTGAGGCGCGGGCGCTGCTCGCCTGTGAGCATCTGCGCGGTCTTCCCGATTCGCTGTTCGACCAGGCCTGCAAAGCCATGGGGCAGGCATCCCTCACCCGGATCACGGTCGTCGACGTTCGTGGTACCGTGCGGGGCGATTCGGAAAGCGATCCCTCGCATATGCCGAACCACTCCGATCGCGCCGAGATAGCGCGGGCGCTTGCGGGGGAAACCGCCACCTCGGTGCGGATGTCCGAGACGGTGCGTCAGACGATGATGTATGTGGCGGTTCCGCTCATGGAGCGCGGCGAGGTGCGGGCAGTAGTGCGCGCCGCAGTCCCGTACGATTCCGTGATGCACTCGATCCGCGGCCTCCACCGTCGGGTGGCCGGAGTCGCGGTGGGCACGTTCGCACTCCTGGCACTACTGAGTTTGGGAGTTGCGAGGCGAATCAATGCGCCGCTGCAGAGCCTGGGGGAGAGCGCGCGGGCCTTCGCCAGCGGTGATTTCGACCATTCCCTCCCCAGGGCAGATCTCGCCGAGATCGATGAACTCGCCGGTGCATTGGCGCAGATGGCTGCCCGGCTGGGAGAGCGAATCGAGACAACGACTCGCGAACGGAACGAGCGGGAAGCGATCCTTGCCAGCATGGTGGAGGGCGTGCTGGCCGTTGATTCCTCGGAATGCGTCGTGCGAATGAACGAGGCCTGCGGGAGGATTCTCGGTGTCTCTCCTGCCAGGGTCGAAGGCCGCACCATACAGGAGGCAGTCCGCAACTCCGACCTGCATGCCTTCGTGACGCGCGCGTTGTCGTCTCCCGTTCCGGTGGAGGCGGATATTGAGGTCATGGACCAGTCCGACCGGTACCTGCAGGCGCATGGCGCCGTGCTCCGCGGCCCCCAGGGGAGGCAGGTTGGTGCGGTAGTGGTGCTGAATGACGTGACGAGGCTGCGGCGCCTGGAGCAGATCCGGCGCGACTTCGTCGCCAATGTTTCCCATGAGCTGAAGACGCCCATCGCCGCGATTCAGGGTGCGGCCGAGACGCTGCGAGAGGGAGCCCTGCGTACGCCCCAGGACGCCGCGCGTTTCGTCGAGATCATCGAACGGCAGGCGTCGCGTCTCGATGCCGTGATCCGCGACCTGCTGACCCTGTCCCGAATCGAGGAGGACGAGGAGCGCGCGATCGCGCTGCAGCGGATGCCTGTGGACGGCATCGTGCGGGGAGCGGTGCAGACATGCGGACCGAAGGCCGCGGGGAAGGGCGTGGCCGTGGAGGTCACCTGCCCTCCGGGCCTTGTCGCGCACATCAATGGCCCGCTGCTGGAGACGGCAGTGGTGAACCTGGTGGACAATGCCGTGACGTACAGCAATGCCGGGGACACCGTCACCGTCCGGGTCACGCGCAACCACGAGATAGTCGTGGCCGTTCAGGATCATGGCTGCGGTATCGAACCGCGGCACCTCTCGCGGCTCTTCGAACGGTTCTACCGTGTCGACAAGGCGCGCAGCCGCACCCTCGGAGGAACCGGGCTCGGCTTGGCAATCGTGAAGCACATCGTCCAGGCCCACAGCGGCCGCGTCTCGGTGGAGAGTACACCGGGAATCGGGAGCACCTTCCGTATTCACCTGCCCTCCGCGTGAGCCTCCGGTCTGCTGCAGCCGGAGCGGGGCAGATCCGGCCCGACTCAAGGGCGCGATAGACGATCGGCTACGTGCATCCTCTCCCATTCATATAGGACATGTCCTATATTGGACATGTCCTATATGGAACATAGACTGCCAGGCGGCGCCAAAGGGGCTCCTTCACGGGCCCTCCTTCGCCGACGAGGAGCAGGTCGCCCGGGCCCGGTTGGACCAAGGAGGATTGGGCATTCTTGATTGGTCGCGCTGCCGCTCCTCCCCTACTCACCGTCGCCCTCCGTGAGAACGTGGCAGCCGAGGCGATCCGTCGCCCCAGTACGAGCGGCTTCAGCCGCGATCCGCCCCGCGTCGGACTCCAGCCCTTGGCTTCGGCGCGCCGGAGTTCCGAACTGTTCTAAGGGCTTCCCGCGATGCCGCTCAAGGAGATGACGGCTTTCGCGTGCAGCTCCCGCATAAACTCGGGCATGGCCGCATCGACCTTGCTCTTAAGCAGGCCGATCTGGAGTTGATCCTTCATCTTCTTGTCGAGCACCGCCGGCACCGCATCCTT
>JALOPK010000400.1 GCA_025453925.1 Candidatus Eiseniibacteriota bacterium
CTCGTTGTCGTGGATGTCGGCTATGGCCTCTCCGTCCTCGTACAGGACCCGTCCGGCACCGCCCTCCTCGTTGATGGTGGGTATGATGAGGAGGCCCCCGTGGTGCGCGAGGCCCTGACGCAGGCGGGCGTCGACAGCCTGGCGCTGATGGTTGCATCCCACGGGCACGGCGATCACCTTGAGGGATTGACGCGCCTTCTGCGGGAAGGGTTCCCGGTCGGGCGGGTGATCGGGAACGTGCCGCCGGGCCACGGGAGTTTCGACTCCCTGTTCTGGCGCGGTCTGGGCGGGGTGCCGTACCGGCAGGTGGGCGCCGGCGACTCGATGACGGTCGGCGGCATGACGCTTCATGTCCTCCATCCGGACACCCTCACCGGCGACCTCAACGAGTCAAGCATGGTCGTGCGCCTGACCATGGGCTCCCACCGGGTGTTGCTTCCCGGGGATATCGGTGTTGATACTCAAGAACTGCTGGCCCGCACCCGAAATGACGCGCTCAGGGCCGACATTCTGGTGGCGCCGCACCACGGCGACCTGATCACCGCGCGCTTCTGGAAATGCGTTGACCCCGCGTGGGTGCTGGTTCCGGTGGGGCCGAACCCGTGGGAGTTGCCTGACACGACTTCGCTGCGTGTCGCCGCCGGACGGCGGCTGATTGATACCCGGTGTGACGGCACGGTCGTCCTTTCCCTGGGTGAAGAGGGGATCGCCGTCGCATGCCGTAGCCCGCACTCTTTCACCGAACGAAGGGAGGCTGAGATGGCTGCACGAATCAGGAGGTGGCGTCGTGCTCAGTAGCGTGATGCTCGTTCTTTCACTGGCAGTCGGTACACCCGAAACGACCGCGCCGGTCTGGTCGCTGGATGACTGCATGGCCCTTGCGGCGAGGCAGAACCCGACCGCCCAGAAGGCGCTCGCCGGCATCCAGTCGGCCCGCGGAGCTCGCACCCGGTCCCTTTCGGCGGTGCTGCCCACCCTTTCGTTGTACAGCGACGTGAGCAAGTACTCATCCGAGCAGATCAGCTTCTACCAGAACGAGATCAAGGAGAGCCGCAACCGTTACTCGGCGGGCGTCCAGCTCCAGCAACCCCTTTTCGACGGGTGGTACTCCTGGGCGAGCATGGGGTCGGCCGCGGCCAGCGTGCGCGCTGCTGAGCACGGTTACCGCGCCTCCCTCGGCACGGTGGCGTTGGACGTGGCGGGCAAGTTCTACGGTGTGCTCAAAGCCGACGGGTTGCTTGCCGTGGCCGCCGAAGCAGAAGCGGTGGCGGCCCGACTGCTGGAACGAGCCGAGGCGCGGGAAATCATCGGGTCGGCGTCGCGCCAGGAAGTGCTTCGGGCCAAGGTACAACTCTACACGGACAGGATGGAACGCATGCGTCGGGGCAACGACCTCAAGACCAGCAGGAGCGCCCTCCTCCTGGCGTTGGGGATGGATCCGGCCAGTCCATTCACGCTGCTGGAGGAAGAGCTGGAGGTTCCCGAGGTTCCCGATCTCGCTGAGTGTCTCGCCGACGTGGAATCGCATCCGTCGCTGCTGGCCGCCCAGGAGACCGCCGGAGGCGCCCGCAGGGGTGTCGCCGCGGCCCGCTCGTCTCGGTATCCGTGGCTCACCGGAACGGCCAGCTACGGATGGAGCGACGTCGAGCTGCCGGAGGACGGAGACGAGTTCCGCGACTTCGACTACTGGAAGATCGGCCTCACGGTCAGCATGAACCTGTTCGACGGGTTCAATACCAAGGGCCAGATTCAGGCAGCCAGAGCCCGCGCCAGCGACGCGGACATCGCGCGGGAGGAGACCCGGCTTTCCCTGCGTCATAGCGCGGAAGTCCAGCACAACCAACTGGTGGAAGCGCTGGCGCAACGCGAGGTGGCTCAGGCCGCGCTGGATCTGGCGAATGAGGAGTACCGCCTGGCCGAGGAGAAGTACACGCTGGGGTCCCTGTCCTTCGTGGATCTGGGAGACTCCAAGCTTGCCCTGGAGCGGGCCAAGGTGATTCTGGTTGAGGCCGTGTATGCGGTGCGCATTGCCTCCGTGGGCCTGGCGCAGGCACGGGGGAGGTTGGGGGGTTCCCGATGAAGAAACGCTGGATCATTGTCGGCGTGGCCGTGCTCGTCGTGGGAGGGAGCGTCTCACAGGCCGTGGTTAAGAGCAAGGGAAGAAGCATCAAAGTGCGCACGGAGACCGCGGCCAGGCGGACGTTAGTATCGGAGATCTCGGGCCCGGCGCGCATCCGCCCCTCCACCGAGGTGAAGCTCAGCGCCGACAACATGGGCAGGGTCATCAAGATCGGGGTCAAGGAGGGCGAGCGGGTGCGGAGAGGGCAATTCCTCCTCCAGCTCGATCCCGTGCAGTACGAGGCCCAGGCCAGCCGGGCCAAGGCTGAGCTTGAACAGGCTCGCGCCGCCCTGGAGCAGTACCAGGCGCAGCTCCGGCAGGGGCAGGAAGATCTCGATCGCTTCCGGCGCCTGGGGGAGAAGGATCTGGTCTCCACGGAGGTGCTGGAACAGCAGACGACCCAGGTGGAGGTCCTGGCGGCACAGCGGAAGGCCGCTGCCCGCAACGTGACTCGCGCGGAGGCCATGCTGGACAGCGCGGCCGATGCCCTTGCCCGCACCACGTTTCTCTCGCCGATGGACGGCACCGTGAGCAAGGTGAACGTGGAGGAGGGGGAGATGGCCGTGGTGGGCACCATGAACAACCCCGGCACCGTGCTCCTTCAGATCGCGGCCATGGACACCATGGAGGCCGAGGCCGAAGTGGATGAGACCGAAGTAGTCGATGTGCACGTCGGTCTGCCGGCCAAGGTCGAGCTGGATGCCTTCCCGGACACCAGCCTCGCGGCCGTGGTCACCGAAGTCAGTTCCAGCGCCACCATCAAGAATCCCGGCTCGCCCCAGGAAGTGACCATTTTCCCTGTGGTGGTGTTGCTCACGGAGTCATTGCCGGGCGTGCGGCCGGGCATGACCGGCACGGCCCGCATCGAGACGGGAAGACGCGATAGCGTCCTGTCGGTGCCTATCTCCAGTTTGGTGGTGCGGGACGCGGAAAAGGAAGACCTCAAGGAACGAGGCGAGAAGGAACCAGAGGTGAGCCCCGACCGGAAGCCGCCCGAGAAGGAAGGCGTCTACGTGGTGGTCAAGAACAAGGCCCACTTCCAGCCCCTGGAGACCGGCATCTCCGGCGAGCAGTATGTCGAGGTGCTCGACGGGTTGGAGCCCGCGGCGGTGGTCATCACGGGCCCCTTTGAGACCCTGCGGGACCTCCGGGCCGGCAGCAGACTCAAGATCACCCGGGAGAAGGAGAAGAAGAATTGACCAACTCCCAACTGATCGACCTTCAGGGCATCCAC
>JALOPK010000081.1 GCA_025453925.1 Candidatus Eiseniibacteriota bacterium
TTTCCGCCTGCGAGGCGCCCCGCGCTCGTCCTTGCGCGGCGCGGCGCGTTTCTGGACGGGCGCCGGAGCTTCCCACACGCGCTCCAGAGGAGGCAGCACGAGGTGCGTGCGACCATCCCGGATGATCAGCGCGCGATCGGCGATCCGGCTGATCAACGCGCGATCATGAGTCACCATGAGGATGGTGCCCGGATAGTCCGCCAGGGCCTCCTCCAGCGCCTCCCGCGCTTCGATATCAAGATGATTCGTCGGCTCGTCCAACACCAGCACATTCGCAGGCGAGAGAATGAGACATGCCAGGGCCAAACGGCTGCGTTCTCCCCCTGAAAGGGATGACACGGGCTGGAACACTCGATCTCCCCTGAACAGGAAACGGGCCAGGTAGCTTCTTCCCTGGCCGCTGGTCCACTCGGCACGCATGGCGAGCACCGCATCCAGTGGGGTATCGCCCAGCAGATGCGGTTCGCTCTCCTGGGCAAGATAGGCGATGTCCACGTTGTGCCCCCATGCCGCATCACCCGACAGGGCGGGCAAAGTGGAGAGCAACGCGAGCAACAACGACGTCTTTCCGGAACCGTTCGAGCCGACGATGGCCAGGCGTTGACCCCGCTCGATCCGCAGGGTTGCCCCCTGGAACAGCACTCGGCCACCGCGCTCCAGCGAGAGGTCCTTGACATCGAGGACGATCCGTCCTTCGCGCCGTGAATGGGGCAGCACGAAACTCATGCCCTGCCGCTCCGTGGGCAGGTCGGCGGACGGCTCGCCCTCCAGCTTTTCCAGCCGCTTGCGCCGGCTCTGAGCCTGGGCATGGCGGGTTCCCACGATGTTCCGTCGGATGTAGTCGCGAAGCTTCTCCTTCTCTTCCTCATCCCGCTCCCGGTCGGCGAGAACACGCTCCCGAATCGCGGCGCGCCGGGGCACGAAGGCCGAATAGGAGCCCTCGTACAGTCTCAGTCTGCGGGCATCGAGTTCGGCAACGGCGGTGACGACGTGGTCGAGGAAGTACCGGTCGTGGCTGACGACGAGGCAGGAGCCCTGGTGGGCCCGTAGGAGGTCCTCGAGGAAGCCCAGAGCCCAGACGTCCAGGTGATTGGTGGGCTCATCCAACAGCAGGATGTCCGCCTCCTGGAGGAGCACCTTCGCCAGGGCCGCCCTTCTCTGCTGGCCGACGGACAACGATTCGGGAGAACGGTCCCAGAGGGAACGCGGCAACCCCAGACCCGTAAGATACGCCTCGGCCTTGTGGCGGGTGGCGAACCCTCCGGCTGCCTCGTACTGGTGCTGCAGTTCCCCAAAGCGCTGGAGATCGCCGTCGGTGTGATCGCCGGCCAACGCGATCTCCAAAGCCTCGATCTCCCGTTGAAGCCCGGCGATCCGAGCGTCGGAGGCTATCACCGCATCGATCAGCGGGAGGCCGCTGTCCCAGACGGTCTCCTGCTCGAGAACGGCACGACGGGACCCTCTGGTGAGCGAGACGGAACCCTGGGAAGGGGGCAGTAGGCCGGCGAGGACCGACAGCAGGGTGGTCTTGCCGGAACCGTTGATCCCCACGAGGCCGATCCGCTTTCCCGGCGCCAGGGTCAAATCCACGTTCTCAAACACCACCGAATCGCCATAGGAGAATCCCACCCCTCCCGCCAGGAGTTGACCCATGCTTAGAGCCCCAACACGGCGCGATACACGGCAGCAGTGCCCTCCGCCATGCGGTCTGATGAGAAGTTGGCGCCGACATGCGCCCGCCCCGAGGCGCCGATACGCTGGGCGAGGGTGGGGTCACACAGCAACGGCACCAAGGCGGCGGCCAGGGCGTCGGGATCCTCGGGCGGCACGAGGCGGCCGACATCCTCGCAGGGGAGAAGGTCGGGCACGCCGCCTACGGCAGTGGCCACCACGGGGACACCCAGGCTCATGGCCTCCAGCGCGGAGATCGGCAGGCCCTCCCCACGGGAAGGAAGCGCCAACACGGCGGTTTCGCGAAGGAGCGGCGCGATATGCTCCCTGAAGCCCAAGAACCGCACGCGGTCGGCGATGCCAAGGCGTGCACTCTGGGAGCGAAGCTTCGGCCCGGTAGGTCCCTCTCCCGCCATCCAGACCACGACCCCCGGGACCGCCCGGGCCACCCTCGCCATGGCGTCGAGCAGCACATCCTGTCCCTTCTCCCGGCTGAGGCGCCCCAGGCAGAGCACCACGGGTCCGGCCTCGCGGGGCAGCGAACGATCTTCACCCTCGGCCGCCAGCTCCATGTCCACCCCATTGGGAACATAGGTTGCGCGACCCGTGTGCCGGAGCCCGGCCCACAGCGCACGCGAGACCGCAATCCACCAATCGGTCAGATGGTCGGTACCGTGAACGATGGCGCCATAGAGCGCCCGTTTGGGCGCCGACATCTCCTTGGAATCGCTGATGAGACCATGGAGGGTGCTGACCACCTTCACGCCGGTGAGTCGACCGGCCAGCCGGCCGAGTACGTGGCTCTTATGGTCATGAGTATGCACCAGGTGCGCACCGTGGGACCTCAGCAGCCGGGCAAGCCGGAATGCTGCGCGGGCATCGAACTGGAAGGACATCGGCAGGGTCTCCACGTGGAGTCCGTGGCGACGATACATGCCTGCAACCAGCCCGTTCCGGAAGCACACGACCACCGGCTGCGCAAGGTTGCGGTCCCTGAGCTTCGTCAACAGCCACAACAGCACCCTGTCCTTTCCCCCGAACAGCCCGGTGTCGGCCGTGACATGCACCACCGTTGGCGTCACGTGAGCTTCTCCGAGACGATGCGAGACATGAGCTGGAAGCCCCTCTGGAGCGAATACGGCGCCGCCGCCGCCTGCCGCCGTTGCCGGGCCTCAGGGCTATCTCCTTCGGCCAGGGCCTCTTCGACGGCCTCCACGAATCGCGGAGCGGATGCGGCCTGCCGAATGACCGGCAGTCCATCGAGTTCAGGCAGGGGGGTCGACACCACGGGCACGCCTGCGGCCAGGTACTCATATGCCTTGAGAGGATTGACCGTCCTGGTCAACGGAGTATCCCTGAACGGGATCATACCAACATCGAACCCCCCGATGTACGCGGGGACGTCATCTCTGGCGCATGGCCCGACCCAATGGATGTTCCTGGCCTCCGGCAGCACACCCCCTACGTCGGCCATTGGGCCGACCAAAACGAACGACCAGTCGGGCCGCTTCGTGGCTGCCTCGACGATGAGCTCGACATCCAGCCAGTGGGCGAGGCCGCCGATGAACCCCAATCGGGGCCGGGGTATGCGCTCCAGCGGAAGCGGCACGGGATGTGATGCCGCGAACAGCTCTTCGTCGAACCCGTTTGACACGAAATGAACCTCCCGGGCCCGGTCGCGGCAGTGGGCAACCAACCCGCGGGCGGTGACGAACACAACATCGGCACGGTCGAGAAGCTCCGCCTCCATGCGGTCCATCAGGCCCCGCCGCCCGCCATACGCGGCATGCCGGTCTACGCAATCGTACACCACCAGCCTCGCGCGGCTTCGGGCCGTGACAGCGGCCGCCGCGGGATCATAGACCCACCAGATATCCGGGGGGATCAGATCGGTGTGTCGTGCCAGTTGCAGAAGGAGAAGGCGCGTGTTGAAGCCGTGCGCCATCCATCGGTCCTGACCGAAGGGTAGCGCGGGCCATGGCGCCACCACCGTCATGCCGGCCGGCACACCCGCCGAGGGAGCCGAACCCCTGTGCGCCCGGCTCTTCCAGCGGTAGGTGAAGGACTCCTGCGGATCCACGTACAGCACGCGGTTGGCGCGGGCGAATGCCCGCATCGTCCACTGCTTGCGCGTCCAAAGTCCCCGCCAGATCGAAGTGGAGAGGCAGGCGATTGCCAGACCGGACAACACAGACTCATCCACCCGCTTACTCGATGTCGAGACTGCACGGCATCCGCATAGAGATCCCCGGTTCGGGCGTGATGCCGTACGAGGCCGTCAGGCGGCTGATGACTGGTCCATCCCGCTCGGAGAGGAGCAGCAACTCGGCCGCCCGTGACAGGAGGGACCTTGGCTTGGGCACGGGTACCAGAACCACCTCGCCGCCGGGCGGGAGCTCGATCAGGCGAGCCAGCTCCCGTTGCGCGTCCCAGATGCCGCCCAGCGTATCCACCAGGCCGTTTGCCTGGGCACGAAGCCCGCTCCACACCCGCCCCCGCCCCAGGCTGTCAATGCGATCGGAGGCCATCTCGCGGCCCTCGGCGGCCTTGGCGATGAAGGCACTGTGGTAGAAACTCAAGAGCATCTTCTGGAGGGTTTCTCGTTCGTCTTCGGTAAACGGCCGGGTTTCACTGAAAAGGTCCGCGTGGGTGCCCCGCTTGAGCACCTCGACATGGTAGCCGATCTTGTCGTAGAGTCCCTCCGCCACCAGTTTGCCCGCGTACACACCGATGGATCCGGTCACCGTGGTCGCTTCGGCCAGGATCATGTTGGCGGGCATGGCAACGTAGTACCCGCCGCTGGCGGCAACATCGGCCATGGAGACCACGACCGGTTTGACCTCGGCCGTTCGGCGCACTTCGTCCCAGATCACGTCGGATGCCGTCGCGCTCCCGCCCGGGCTGTTCACTCTCAGCAGCACTCCCTTCAACCCGTCATCCTCCCTGGCCTCCCTCAGTGCCTCCGCCAGGCTCTCCGACCCGGCCGTGGGCTCGGCGAACGGTAAGTCCGATGACCGCCCGGGGGTGATGCCGCCCTCGACGACGACGTACGCGACACGAGTCCCATGGTGATTCCCCGCCGCGGCCAGGAAGCGCTCCAGGCTCACGACTTCCCGCTCATCAACATCCAGTCCTTCAAGAACCTGCGCACGGTAGCGAAGGCCGTCGACCAGCGCACCCGTCAGCGCATCATCGGCGCTGAAAGGCCCAGCATCGACCCGTGCGCGAAACTGATCGCGGGGCATGCGCCTGCCCTCAGCAGCATCGACCACATAAGCTTCGAACATGTCATCGAGAAGCGCGTCGATGCTGAGGCGAAATTCGTCGCTCATGCCCGTTCTCGTGTAGGTTTCCGGCGCGCTCTTGTATGCGCCGACCCTCTCGATCTGGGCCTCGAGACCGACTTTCTCCATGACGCCCTTCACGAAGCCGACCTCCGCGGCCAATCCGTCCAGCAGCAGATACCCGGCGGGGAGCAGGAACACGGAATCCGCCACCGATGCCAGTGCATACTCCTTGTCGCCGCCGGCCTCGATCAAGGCGATGACCGGGATGCCGGATTGCCGGACCGTGTGCAGGGCCCGTCTGATCTCCCGGGCCGCTGCCCAGCCTGTCTGTACCGACGAGATCCGCAACAGGACCCCTCGTACCCGCGGATCCGCGGCGACGGCGCGAAGCCCGCGTGCGACCTCGGCCAGCGACAGTCTCTCCACTTCCAAGAGCCCCAGAGAGACGCCGCCCGGCGCCTCGCGAAGAGGGCCGGATATGACCAGCTCAACCACGAATCGCTTCGGCAGGCGGGGCTTTGTGAGCCACGAGAGGGCACCTCCCGCAACCGCACTCACGATCGCCATGATGAACAGCAGGCTGAGTGCCCGTCGGAATCTCGCCACAAGTCCTCCTCTCAACAGAGCGATGAGTATCGGCCGCGCCGGACCGCGTAATCAGGGAACGGCAGCGACGACGGACGGAACGATGGGGCTGACGCGATCCCATGAGGAAAGCACGAGGGCCGACCATGTCTCGAACGTCGCAGGGTTCGCACGAAAGCTCCCCAGTACCTCCTGGAGCGGCACCAGCCGGGCAGCGAGCTGGTCGGGTTCGCGGGACGCAGGAGCTTCTCCTCGTACCTCGACTTTGAACACGACGCCGAAGTGCACGGATCCGACGGGGTTGGTGTCATCGTTCACGAATCCGATCACCCCCATGGTCCCTTCGGCGATGGTAACCTCCTCTGCCAGCTCCCGGCGGGCGGCCGCCATGAGTACGTCTCCGCCGGGCTCCCCGTCAACACGGTTGATGTGTCCACCGACCCCGATGGAGTAGAGGTGATGGAGACGCCGTTCTCCCGCCCCTGAAAGCCGTTGCAGCAAAAGCAGATTGGCTCCCCGCACCAGCAGGCAATAGGGGATGATCTGTTTGAGACCGGGATCGTTCTCGACCTCGGACCGGGGCGCGAAAGCGGCATGTGCGCCGATCGCAGCCAGCCACACGCCGCCCCTGCCGGGTGCCTCATCCAGGCTGATGAAGCCGTGTGGGGATTCGTCGAAAAGCCGGGACCGCGGAACCACCAGGACATGCTCCACCGGTTAAAACACCTCCATGGCGGACGGCGGGATCACGGTGGTCACGTTCATCTGGTACAAGTAGAATCCCGCTTCATCGGAGTGCATGACAACGGTGTACGACGCCGGATCCAGGTAGAACTTCCAGAAATAGTCTCGATCCAGCCCCAGCACTGCACCGAGCACCGCCTTGATCACCGTCCGGTGGGTCACGATGGCGATGCGTTGGCCACGGCATTCGCCGGTGACCAGCGCCGCGAGCCGCCTCCATGCTCGCTCGCGGACTTCGCCCACCGATTCCCCACCTGGCACCAGCAGGCGTTCGGGATTGGAGGTCCAGAGGCGCCACTCCTCAGGGTAGTCCCGGGCGACCTGGGCCTTCGGCTTGCCCTGCCATTCTCCCAGATTGATGTTGCCGAACGCTTTGTCGATGCACACCTCCCGTCGGTGGGGCAAGGCCACCGCGTGGGCGGTGTCGAAAGCCCGGGCCAGCGGACTCGAGAACACCGCGTCCAGCCTGGTCTTGGCCAGGGCCCTCCCCAGCGCCTCCGCCTGGAGCCTACCGTGTTCATTCAGCGGAACATCGACGGTACCACGGAAGACCCCGCCGCGATTGAGTTCGGACTCGCCATGACGGATCAGATAGGCAACAGTCATCACACCTCCTCTGCCGATACGCGACCCGGCCGGGCCGGCGGGCGCCGTTGGCCCATGGAGCGCGGCGGCGGCTTCCCCCGCCTACGACGATTTCCCAGCGGTCTGGACACCGATCCGGGGACATGGCCCGTCCAACGGACAGGACGCGCATGCGGGCGAGCGACTCCGGCACACGTCCCTACCGAACAGAATCATGCGGTTGGTGAATCCAACCCACCCCTCCCGGGGCACGAGCTCGCAGAGATCCCGTTCGATGTCGTCGGCAACGCCGCTCCGGGTGAGGCCCAGTCTCCGCGCCACCCGCGCCACGTGGGTGTCCACCGCCACTCCCGGGATGGAGAACGCGTTACCCAGAACCATGTTGGCGGTCTTCCTCCCCACGCCGGGAAGCGACACCAGATGGTCCAGAGAGTCCGGCACGCGTCCATGGAACCGCGACACCAGCTCAGCACAGCAGGCGCGGATGAGACGCGCCTTGTTCCTGTAGAAACCCGTCGAACGTACCAGGCTCTCCAGGTGTTCCTGTTCCGCGTCCGCCAGGTCCGCCGCCGCCGGGAAGCGGGCAAACAGGGCGGGCGTCACGGCGTTCACCCGTTCGTCGGTGCACTGAGCCGAGAGGATCACCGCAACCAGCAGCTCTAACGGTGACGAGAAGCGCAGCGCCAGCGGCGCTGATGGGTAGCGCTGGTCGAGCACGTGTGCCACGTGGCGGGCGAGATCAGTTAGGTTCATCCATCCTCCCGGGTCGGGGGTTCTCCTGAGGTGTCCAATTTGGAGACCGCGGGCACGGGCCGCAACATCCCCCCGTGGGTGCCTCGCAAGATGGTTGACCGTACTGCTGTCGCCCGTTAGCCTGCCCGAACTGACTCAGCCCATGGAGGTCCGGATGCTGTGTGATTCCGTTGTTCGTGATGACGTTGCGGTGGCTGCCCTTCGCGTTCTCAGCGCACAACAGGTCGAGCATGCCCGCTCAGGGCACCCGGGGATGCCGCTGGGCGCGGCCGATGTGGCGTTCGTACTGTGGACGCGATTTCTCCGGTACGTCCCGGAGGATCCTCACTGGTGCGATCGAGACAGATTCGTGCTCTCCGCCGGCCACGCGTCGGCGCTGCTCTACAGTCTCCTTCACCTGTCCGGTTTTGCGGTCTCTCTGGACGATCTGGCGCGCTTCCGCCAGTTAGGGAGCCCGACGCCAGGCCACCCGGAACGGGGATCGACGCCCGGAGTCGAGATGACCACGGGCCCGCTTGGCCAGGGCCTCGGGGCGTCCGTGGGTATCGCGTTGGGTCTCAAGATACTGCAAGAGAAGTTTCGCTCGGCAACCTTCCCGGGGCTCAACTCGCGCGTGTTCGTCCTGGCGTCTGACGGCGACATGATGGAAGGCATCAGCAGCGAGGCCGCATCGTTGGCCGCCCACCTGGGTCTCGACAATCTCGTGGTCATCTACGACTCGAACCGCATCACCATCGAGGGCGGCACTAACCTTAGCTTCACCGAGGATGTTGGCCAACGGTTCGGCGCGTTCGGTTGGCACGTTCAGAGCGTCGAAGGTCACGACCGATCTGCGATTGAGGGGGCGCTCCGGGAGGCGCTGGCCGCCGGGAGTGGGCCGAAACTCCTGATCGCCCGCACGGTTCTGGCCAAACATGTGCCTGGTGGCGAAGGAGACCACCGCCTGCACGGATCTCCGCTCGGGCCCGAGCGGTTCGATGGATTGAAACTCGCCCTAGGATGGCCAGACACCCCGCCATTCACCGTGCCCGCGACGGCATACGAGCCATTCGCCGCCCGGGTCAGCGAGGTCAGGGGGGAATACCAGGAATGGCTTCGCAGGTTTGAGACCTGGCGGGAGCGCGAGCCGGCTCGCGCTGTCGCCTGGGACGAGATGTTCAACAAGCCAGTACCCGAGAATCTTGAGGCGCTGTTGGGGGATGCGGTGGGAGACACCGAGAAGGCGACCCGTCTTCACTCCGCAGCCGTGCTGTCGGCGGTGGCGCCGATAATGCCGTGGCTTGTCGGTGGATCCGCCGATCTCGCCGAATCAAACGGCATCCCTTCCGCCAGGCTGGCGCCCATTTCGAAGAACGCGTACAGGGGCCAGGCAATCCACTTCGGCATACGGGAACACGCCATGGCGGCCGCCGCGAACGGCCTGGCGTTGACTGGTGCCTTCCATCCCTTCACCGCAACCTTCCTGACTTTCTCCGACTACATGAAGCCGGCGATACGCCTCGCCGCGCTCATGCGGCTTCCGGTGGTGTACGTGTTCTCCCATGACAGCATCTTCCTGGGAGAGGACGGCCCGACGCACCAACCGGTGGAACATCTGGCCGCCCTCCGTGCCCTTCCGGGCCTGACGGTCATCCGTCCCGCGGACGGCCCGGAGGTGGCCGCCGCCTGGGCCTGGGCCCTTCGGGAACGTCGCGGTCCCGTGGCGATCATCCTCACCAGACAGAAGACCCCCGCTCTCCCGCGGGACGCGGCCGGACACGCTCCGGTGCGCAGGGGGGCCTATGTGCTGGCCGACCGCGCCGCACCCGAGGCGGTGGTGGTTGCCACCGGCTCCGAGGTGGCGATCGCGTCGGAAGCAGCCGCCCTCGCGGAGGCCCGTGGGATCTCGCTGCGGGTGGTATCGATGCCGAGTATGGAGCTGTTCATGTGTCAACCCCGTGCGTATCGGGATGCCGTCATCCCGCCCCGCGCGCGCGTAGTGGGGATTGAGGCGGCGTGCGGTTTCGGCTGGGAACGGGTCATCGGTAGAGACGGGCTGTTCATCGGCGTCGGCGGTTTCGGCGCATCTGCGCCTGCCGACGCGCTGCGCAACGCGTTTGGCCTCGAACCTGACGCAGTGGCGAATACCATCAGGGATTGGCTCTCCTCATCGAGCGACAGGGAGGATCTCCAATGAGCGATCGGGCAACGAAGCTTGCCGACTGCATGGCCAGAGGGTTCCACGTGCTGCTGGAGCAGGAGGCCTACGCGCTTCTCGCGCGGGAAGGTTTGTGCGTCCCCGCCACACGCTTGGTGGCAGATGCGAGGGAACTCACCGAGGACATGCTCCGGGCAATCCCGGGAGCAACCGTGATCCTGAAGCTGTCGAGCCGGGTCATCACCCACAAGACCGATGTCGGGGGAATCCGGATCGTACCCAAGGACATCGCGTCTGTTGCCGGGGCGGTGGAGGAGATTCTGACGACGGTGGCCGAACGCCATGGCCGCGACGCCGTGGATGGCGTCATGATCGCCGAGGTCGTGGACTTTTCTCCCACCTTCGGCCGCGAACTGCTGGCGGGATTCCGACTGGATGGCGCCTTTGGTCCCGTGGTGAGTCTGGGCCCCGGCGGCATTCATACGGAGTTCTTCCATGCGCATCTGAAGACGGAGGCGCGCCTCCGATCGTGCTCAGCCCTGGCGCTGAGCATGGATCATCTCCTGAAGGATTCGGCCCTGGAACGCCCCCTTCGGGGCAGACTCCGAGGCCAGAAGGATGCCCCGGTGACCTTCGATGCGCTCCGGTCATTCATGGAAGTCCTCGCCGCCATGGCACGGGAGTCCTTCGCCGCGCCGGCAGGCGAGCCGAGGATTGCGGAGGTCGAGATCAACCCCGTGGTGGTGGACAATGCCGGCCGGCTGGTAGTGCTGGACGCACTGGTACGGCTCGACCGAGCCCCTGCGGCCCGTCCCGCCCGGCCGCTGCCGAAGATCAAGCGGCTCCTGAAGCCCGGAAGCGCCCTCGTGGCGGGCGCCAGCACCAAGGGCATGAACTCGGGGCGGATCATCCTGCGGAATCTGCTGGAAGGCGGCGGCGTGCCCAAGGAACACATCTACGGGCTGCATCCCTCGGCGGCGGAGATAGATGGGGTGCGATGCGTGGGGCAGATCGGTGACTTGCCGGAGCGGGTCGACATGGCAGTGATCGCGGTTCCCGCTGCCGGAGGGGCAGATCGGATCGTCGCAGATCTCGTCGAACAGGAGGCTGTCCACAGCATCACGCTGATTCCCGGCGGCTTCGCAGAGACCGAAGGCGGCAAGGTCCGGGAGCAGGCGATCCGCAACGCCCTGGCGGCTTCACATGGGAGGCCGGACGGGGGAGTCATCCTGAACGGCGGCAACTGTTTGGGAATCGTGTCCAATCCGGGCGGGTACAACACCTTCTTCCTGCCCAAGTACAAGCTGCCGTTCACGCCGGCGAGGGGCGACAATCTTGCGGCCGTGAGCCAGAGCGGCGCGTACCTCGTGACCCAGGCCAGCACCTTCGACGGCGTGATCAATCCCCGGTACTCGATCAGTGTCGGCAATCAGGTCGACCTGACGATCGGCGACTACCTGAGCTACCTGGCAGAGGAAGAGGGTCTGCAGATCTTCACCGTGTACATAGAAGGGTTCCAGCCTGGAGACGGACTGCGGTTCCTCCGCGCCACCGAGCGGGCGACCGCAACAGGCCGGGCGGTCCTGCTGTATAAGGCGGGCCGCAGCC
>JALOPK010000082.1 GCA_025453925.1 Candidatus Eiseniibacteriota bacterium
TGACTACGAGCAGGCGGCATGGGGAGTCGATCACCTGTGGACCGGCAAGGAGTACTTCGTCTCCTCGGACGACGGGTCGTATCACGGCGTCACGGAGGGAACCCACACGTACTGCATGGCGAAGGCGCGCGCCCACGGAGTGGTCTGCGATTCGCTCTGGGGGTATACCGGGACCGGCACGCCGATCACCACCGCGATAAACGCCGGGCGGGCGATGTTGGCCTACTCCGGCCATGGCGTCGAAACGGCGTGGCAGGGGCCGAGCTACAACGGGTGGTACGTGGACCAGCTCACCAACCTCGACAAGTACCCCATCGTGCTGAGCTTCGCCTGTCTCACCGGCAACTTCACGTATTCGGGGGCGGATGCCTGTTTCATGGAGCGATGGATCAAACCGACCGGCAAGGGAGCGGTCGTCGCCTATGGCTCATCCGTGAGTTCGTTCTGGTACGACGACGACTACCTGCAGCGCCGCATGTGGGACGCCCTGTTCGACAACGGCTGGAACTGGATGGGTGGCTTCACACTCGAGGGGAAGCTCAGATACAAGCTGCACTATGGCTCCGGCAGCGGGACCAGGGGCTACTTCGAACAGTACAACATTCTGGGTGACCCATCACTTCTGATGTACACGCTTGTTCCTTCGCCGTTGGCCGCGACGTTCCCCGCGACCATCCCCGCGGGCACCCCGCAAAGCGTGGCGATCACCGTCACTCGGGGGGGAGCGCCCTGCCAAGGAGCGCTGGTGTGCCTCTACAAGGCGGGCGAAGTGCACGCCGCAGGCTACACCGATGTGGCGGGTCAGGCGAATCTCTCCATCCCATCCGCGACCGCCGGGACAATGGAGGTGACGGCTACCGCCTTCAACTCCATCGCGTTCCTGGACGACATCACCGTCGGAGGCGGGGGCGACCCGGAGCCTCCTTCGATGCCGGCGTGGTCATCGCTGGATGCGGCGTCGGGGCTGCTCACGTGGGCGCCCTCCACGGACAATGTGGGAGTGACGGGATATCGCGTCTATCGGTCGACGACGCCACAGTTCACGCCCGTGCCGGGCCTGCTGTTCGTCACCACACCTTCCACCTCGACGGATGTTTCTTCCTCGTTGGGAGATGTGTCCGTCAACTACAACTTCCGTGTCACGGCGGTCGATGCCGCCCTCAACGAGTCGGTCCCTTCCCCCACCGTTGGTGAGCACGATTTCCAGCTCATCAGCCCCGTCCTTTCTCGCTCGTCTTCCGCCCAACTCCCTGTCGAGTAGGAGGATCCCATGGCCAGGCTGACATGTGCCTTCGCAGCGTTCCTCGTCCTGGTGACCGCATCAGGCGCCGATGTGCTCACCTTCACCTTCGACTACCCCGAACCTGTCATCTCGCAGGTAGGAGAAGCACATCACCTGGGGATTCCCGGGTGCATGAGCATCGGCCAGGCCGGGGAGCCTCGCCTGCCGGTGCAGGGCATCACGGCTCTGCTTCCGCCGGGTCATTCGGTCGCTTCGGTGCAGGTCGAAGCCGCCGAGGCGGTCGTCCTTCCGGGCGCCTATCAGGTTGAGGTGACCCAGCGGCAGTACCCCTTCTCGTATCAGGGGCCGTGGGAAGTCACGCCGCTTTCGCCCGATTTGGTGGGCAGCAGCGTCCCGTTCCCCTCGTACCGCGCCGCGAATCCGGCAACGTCGTTCATGACCGGCTGCGGGCTCGGCTCATTCACGCTTCACCCGGTGGCCTACACTCCGGCGACCGGCGAGGTTCGGTACTTCCCTCGCCTCACCGTGCACATTACCACCGAGACGACCGGGGAGGCTTCCGAGGCGCTCGCCACCATGTATCGAGGAACCGAGCAGCATAGGGCCAGATTGGCCAATGCGGTGATCAATCCCTCCGCCATGCTTTCGTATCCCTCGGAGCGAATGGTTCGCGACACCCCGTACGACCTGCTGATCGTGACCAGTAACGGGTTGCAGGCCAACCTGAACCAGTACGTCAACTACAAGACCGTCCGCGGGTGGCGGATCGCGGTGGAGACGGTTGAGTCCATCTACGCGGCCTACACCGGTGTGGACAATCCCGACAAGATCCGAAACTGCATCAAGGACTACTACACCAATAACGGAATCCAATACGTGATGCTGGGCGGCGACAATGAGACCGTGCCCCATCGCGGCCTCTACAACGACCCCGGGTGGGGCTACGAAGATGACGACGTCGCCGCCGATCTCTACTTCGCGGGCCTGGACGGGAACTGGAACACCGACGGAGACGGGCTCTGGGGCGAGAACAACCTCGAGTCCGACCTGGTGGCGGAAGTCTTCGTCGCGCGCGTGTGCGCCGACAACGCTCTCGAGTTCACCAACTTCTACAACAAGACCGTCGCGTACCAGAGCAATCCCATCGTGGCCGAATGCACCGAGGCACTCATGGTCGGGGAACTTCTGTGGAGCGACCCGACCTACGGCGGCGACTACAAGGACGAGATCAAGTTCGGCGCCTCGACCCACGGCTACACCACAGTCGGGTTCCCGCCGAACTTCGACGTGGCGACTCTATATGACCGCGATCTGGGCACGTGGAATGCTATGAGCCAGCTACGGCCGCTGCTCAACAACGGCGTGCACCTGGTCAACCATCTCGGTCACGCCGACGTCACGTACTACATGAGGCTCTACAATTCCGACCTGACCGACGCCAACTTCACCAACAACGGCGTGAACCACTCCTTCTACATCACCTACAGCCAGGGCTGCTACTGCGGGTCTTTCGATAACCGAACCACATCCGGCGGCTACACGTCGGACTGCATCAATGAACGCATCGCGTTCGAGCTTGCCCACGGGGCGGTTGCCGACGTCGCCTGTTCCCGGTATGGGTGGGGTGCCCACAGCAGCACCAACGGTTCCAGCCAGTACTACGACCGGCAGTTCTTCGATGCGCTGTTCGGTGAAGGCATCACCAATATCGCCGAGATCAACCAGGATTCGAAAGAAGACAACATCCCGTACATCGGTTTCGAGCAGAACCGCTGGTGCTACTATGAGCTGAACGTGCTGGGCGACCCCCTTCTGGACATCTGGACCGCGCAACCGGCCATGATGGTCGTGAACCACGCGGCGGCCTACGTCATCGGTGAGGCCACCTTCACCGTCTCGGTGCCGGGGGTGGCAGGCGCCCGGGTCGCGTTCTCGCGGGACGGCGCATTGCTCGGCAGTGGACTCACGGACGGCGCGGGAACGGCCATCATCGAGTTCGACACGCCTCCGCAGACGCCGGGGCCGATGGACCTCTACGTAACTGCCCACGACCGCCTGGAACATCACGGCACGGTGGAGGTGATCTCGCCGTCAGGCCCCTACGTCGTGTCCATCGCCCACGATGTCGACGACGACATGGCGGGAGGCAGCTTCGGCGACGACGATGGCGAAGTCGAACTCGGCGAGACGATTCAGTTCGGCGTGCAGCTGAAGAACGTGGGAGTCGATCCGGCTCCGTCGGTGTCGGCGACGGCCAGCTCCGCCTCGCCGTATGTGCAGTTCACGCAGAACACGCAGAGCTATGGAAACATGCCCGCCGGCGCCGAAGTCTGGTCGCCCGGGGACTATGTGTTTTCCATCAGCGGTAACTGCCCCGACCGTCAGGGCGTGTCCATCCTCATGCACGCGACGTCGGGAGCCAACTCATGGGACTCCTATCGGTCGCTCCTGGTGAATGCCCCCGTCCTTGCTCTGAGCGGCTTCACCGTCACCGAGGTCTCAGGCAACGGAAACGGCAAACCTGATGCCGGCGAAACAGTGCAGATCACGCCGGCTTTGGTGAACAATGGCCACGGCACCGCGTGGAACATCGCCGCCACGCTCGCCACCGCCGACGGGTACACCAATGTCACCACGCCGGCCAGTGTGTATCCGAATCTGGCGCCGGAGGCTTCCAGCGGCTGCAGTTCGCCGTTCGTTGCGGCGTTCTCCGCCTCGACACCGCTCGCCCACCTGGTGACATTCACTCTCAACGTGTCGGCGGCGGGCGGCTACACGGCGTCGGCCGGTTTCACCATATGCATCGGCCAGAAGCCATTGCTGTTCGTCGACACCGACGACGAAGTGACTGAGACACGGATCACGCAGGCCCTCAACGGTCTCGGGGAGACCTACGACACGTGGCAGTGGTTCACGGCCGGATCCCCGGGCCTGCAGGAACTGATGAAATACGAAGTCGTCCTCTGGGCATCGGGCGATCAGAACCAATCGACGTCGAATGCCCAGGACCGCTCCGACCTCGGTGCGTACCTTGACAACGGTGGGAGACTGCTCTTCTCCGCCGAGAACTACCTCTCGTCGTATGCGGGGGATTCGTTCACCTCGCAGTACCTCCACGTGGCCACATATGACAACACCCTCACCGGAGTAACCAGCGTGATAGGGACAGCCGGTGATCCCATCGGTGACGGCCTGCAGGTCGCCATTTCGCTACCCAGTGGCCTCGCGGACACGCCGGACACCATCGGACCCGACCCATCGGCGGCAAGGGTGTTCCGCATGGCGAACAACGGGAAGTCAACGGTGATTCGCTATCCTGCGACCGGCGAGGCAGCCTATCGCATGATCTTCTTCGCCACGCCGCTGGAGGCCTTCAGCGCGACCGGAACGGGTGACAACACCATCACCGGCGTGATCGCGCGGTCATTGGCGTGGCTGCGGGGATCCAGCGGTGACATCCAGAGCCCGACGTCGCCGTCGTGGGCGGGCATGGATGGCGGCGGGACCCTCTCGTGGGCTCCCGCCACCGACAATGTCGGCGTCACCGGCTATCGTATCTATCGAAGCGCGGACGGTTACTTCGACGTGTCGTCGATGGCGCCCTTCGCCACCACTACGGGCACGGTGTGGACCCTCACGGAAGGCATTGGAGACCCGAACCTCAACTACTTCTATGCGGTCACCGCGGTCGATGACGCGGCCAATGAGTCGATGCCGTCGCCGACCGTGGGAGAGCACGACTACGTCGTTGAGCAGTAATGGCCCCTTCGGTGCGGCTCGCCGTCGTGAGTGATACCCACGGCAATGTCCAATTGCTGTCGAGCGCCCTCTCGCTCTCCCGGGCGGGAGGGCGCCTCGACGCCGTCATCCACCTCGGCGACGAGCACACCGATCTGGAGGGCCTGACCATCGAGGGCGAAGAGGCTCTCGGGGTCCCGGGGTTGCAGCACCCCTCCTACGGCGGTGGGACCACACCCATCGCTCTGGTGCGGCGGATGGGAGGCGTGACCATGGCAATGGCGCATCAGCCCTCTGACCTCCCGTCGCTGCGCGATTTCCCCGGACCGCGGCTGTTCCTCCATGGCCACACCCACAGTCTGGCCTTGTCGGCCGAGCCCTCGGGCGTCCGCTTCAACCCGGGGCATCTCTCCGGGCGAGTTGACCGGGGGCGTCCACCTTCCTTCGGCATCGTCGAGATTGCCGAAGACGGCGTGGCCATCCGCGGCGTGTCCGTGGCCGGGCAATGCATGCTCGAGTCGCATTGGCCGATGGAACTCCTGGCAAGGAAGGGAGCATAGCCTGGCTGCTCACCGTGTCTCGGTCGTGATCCCTCTGGCTCCGGGTTTTGAGGAGACGGAGGCCGTGGCGCCGGCAGACATACTCTCGCGTGCGGGCATCCGCCCGGTTCTCACCCGCCTTCCGGGAGGGACGCCCATGGTGGCAGGCAGCCATGGCCTGCGACTCGAATCCTCCTGCTCGGTGGATGAGATTTCCCCGGATGAGGCGGCCGGCATCTTTCTCCCCGGCGGGATGCCGGGGACCCGGCACCTGGGCGAATCGGCCGCCTTGGGCGAGATACTGCGCCAGTTCCACTCCCGCGGGAAGCTCATTGCGGCCATCTGTGCCGCGCCGACCGTGTTGCACGGGCTGGGCATGTTGCGCGGGATGCGCGCCACTTCTCATCCGTCATGCGCGGCCGAGTTGCGCGACTGCCGGTACGTCGAATCGCCGGTGGTCGTGGATCGGCCGGTCATCACCAGCAGGGGACCCGGGACGGCACTGCTGTGCGGCCTGACCCTGGTTGCCTGTCTCAGCGGCGCCCGGGCTGCCCTCAGGCTCGCTGAGGCCATGATGATCGATGTTCCCGGAAGCATCCGGGAGGAATGGAGCCGATGGGCAACGACTATGTAACCGGCAGCTCGTTGCTGATTCTGCCGATTCTCTTGGGCTTCCTGGTGGCGGCCGGCACCTTCGAGCGCCGTCGCCACCGCCAGGCCTTGGCGCGAATTCCCATCCGTGTGCATGTGAACGGCACTCGCGGGAAGTCCAGCGTCACTCGTCTGATCGCGGCGGGTCTGCGCGCGGGTGGCATTCGGACGGTGGCCAAGACCACGGGATCCGCCGCACGCTTCATCTGGGAGGACGGAAATGAGACCCCGGTGACGAGGCACGGCCCGCCATCGGTCAGGGAGCAGATCCGGATTGTCATCCGGGCGGCCCAGCGGGATGTGCAGGCGCTGGTTCTGGAATGCATGGCGGTCCGGCCTGAGTACCAGTGGTTCACGGAGCATTCGGTGGTGAAGGCAACCCACGGTGTGATCACGAATGCCCGGGAAGATCATCTGGACGAAATGGGCCCCACGGTCGTCGACGTGGCATGGGCGCTGTCCAATACCATTCCCGTGAAGGCAAAGGCATTCACCGCCGAGCGAAAGGTCGCGGATCCGTTCCGGCAGACCGCCGAGATCCGTGGCACGACCCTCACCATCACCGAGCCCTCCGAGGAAGATGTCGAGGCCGCCCGGGGGTTCTCCTATCTCGAGCATCCGGAGAACATCGCCCTCGCTCTGGCGGTCTGCGGATCTCTGGGTGTGACGCGGGAGGTCGCGCTCGGGGGCATGTGGGGCGCCCGCCCGGACATCGGTGCGCTGCAGGCCTGGGAGATCGCGTTCTTCGAGAAACGCATCATTTTCGTGAATGCTTTGGCGGCCAATGACCCCGAATCCACCTTCATGGCGTGCGAGCGCGCACGCAGGTCGGTCCCCGACACCCAGAAGACGATTGTGCTGTTCAATAACCGTGGCGATCGTTTGTCCCGCGCCCAGCAGTTCGGGAAGTTCCTTGCCACGAGCTGGCCGTCGGATCACTATGTACTGATCGGCCAACTGACCAAGGCGGTGGAGGACGAGGCGATCCGAATGGGTCTCGACTCGGAGAGAGTCGTCAATCTGGGGGATGCATCTCCGGCCGAGGTGTTCGAGAAGATACTCGCATTGACGCCGTCCACGGCGCTGGTCGTGGCGGTCGGCAACATCGTTGGCTTAGGTGAAGAAGTCGCGACCTACTTTCAGAACAGAGGTAAGGCCCTTGGTACTGGAGTCGATCGGTCTCGGTCTGGTCATTAGTCTCGTCTTCTCCGAGCTCTTCGGTCTCGTTGCAGGCGGCCTCGTGGTGCCGGGGTACGTCGCACTCTATCTGGACAAACCCCTCGCCTTGGCGTCGACTCTGATCGGCAGTTTCGCGACCCTCGGCGCGGTGAAGTTCCTGTCGTACTTCATGTTCATCTTCGGCCGCCGGCGGATGGTCCTGACGATCATCATCGGCTTCTTGGCCGGGTGGGGGCTGCGGTCCTTCTCCGGCCCGACCGTCGCCGACCTCCCTCTGGACCTGGCGCCCGTGGGCTACATCGTTCCGGGCCTGGTAGGCATGCACATGGACAAGCAGGGCATTCTTCACACGCTGACGACCCTGGTCATCGCTGCGGTGTTGGTGCGGCTCATCTTGGTCTTGGTATCAGGCGGCTCGTTCTTCGGCATGCCGGAGGTGATGTAATGGGTGCCTACCGCACCGTCTCCGGGCGTGTGCTGCTGGGCGTCTCCGTGGCCGCCGTGGTCTGCCTCGTGGCGGTCCAGCGCTCAAGAGTCATTCAGCACAGCCCATACTACTCGGAGAAGCTTCGCGCCTCGCGAACCGCGATGCTCGCGCAGCAGGCTATCCGCGATCAACGCCTTCCACAGGGCCTGGTCATCGACCTGGTCAACGATCCCAATGCCACGGGGATGATTGGCCAGGAGTACACGGTAATCACCACCGACCGCGGGGTCCTTCGGGCCAAGCTGACCTCCACCAACCCCAACTTCGCGGCGGCTTTCGTCGACATGCTGGGACGCGCCGGCCTCAAACCCGGCGATGTCATTGCGGTCTCCCTGACGGGTTCTCTTCCATGCCTGAACATCGCCCTGCTCGCCGCCGCCGAGACCATGGAACTCCGGCCTATCACCATCTCCAGCGTAGGATCATCCACGTGGGGGGCGAATGATCCCGAGTTCACCTGGCTCGACATGGAGGAACTGCTCCTCAGGAAGGGAATCATCCGCACGAAGTCCATTGCCGCGTCCATCGGAGGCGGAGAAGACCGGGGGCGGGGCTTGAGCCGAAGGGGCCGGCGCTTCATCGAGGAGGCAATCGCGAGGAACGGCGTTGAGGTCATCAATGAGCGAACGCTTGAGGCATCCATTCGCCATCGCATGGAGCTGTACTCCCGGGCAGCGGGAGACCGGCCCATTCGCGCGGCGGTGAACATCGGCGGCGGGGTCGCGTCGTTGGGCGCCAGCATCAATGGACGACTGGTGCCGTCGGGCCTGTCGATGACGCTGGCCCGCCGCAACTTCCCGATGAAGGGCAGCACGCTTCAGCTCGCGGAGCGCGGCATCCCGATCATTCACATCCTGCAGGTGGAACGCCTGGCGCGTCATTATGGTCTTCCGATCCCGCCGGGGCCTGATCCCGAGATCGGCGTCGGGCCGATCTACTTCACCGAGCGGCTCAACACGGGGATCGCCGCGTTCCTCCTCTTCCTCCTGAGTCTGGTGCTGCTGGTGACGATCCGTGTCGATCTGGCGCACAGCCTCCTTCGCAAGACCAGGCGAGAACCATCCCCCCATGGAGGTATGCCATGAAACATCGTGGTCTGCTGTTAGCTGCCGGGCTGCTCGTTGCGGGCGCCGCGGAGTCGGCCCAGTGGAAGGCGGTCACGCCCATTCAGGGGACGACGGCCGAACAGCCGGTCGTGGTGAAAGGAAAGCCCGGCACGTACCACCGCGCGATGGGACTGCGGCTGAATGTGACGGGGCCTGGTGGTCTGAGGGTCATCTCGCGGTGGATCGGCCCCAGGCCGGCACGCCGGGACACATCCTACTCGCTCGGTATCTCCGGGGGAACCAGAAGGGTCACGAAGGCGTATTCTGCAAGGAAGTCGGGCATCGCCGGCGTTCCCGGACGGAAGCTGTGGGTAAGCCGCAGCCGCACGGCGTACGTCGCGATTCCGCCGAAGACCACCCAGATCGCCCTCACGTGCGCAGACCCGAACGTCTACGTCAAGGTCTTGTTCTCTCAGAAGCCGAGCACCCTGGGCAAACTCATGGCCAAGGCGCCCGATCGATATGCGGATGTGGTTCGCCTCGAACGGAAGGAGCGGGAGGTCAAGTACTATCGGGCCACTGCCCAGCTCCCGGTGGAACTGGAGATCATAGGTCCGACCACGCTGGTGATGTACTCGCGTCTGGAGTTCACGTACGACATGAAGGGAATTCAGAACTACCAGGTGCAGGTGACCGAAAGCAGCCAGATGGTGCATTCGTTCACGTGGAGCGTCGAACGCTCGGATGTGACGCGGCATCTTGACCGTGACGATCTGGTCCCCTCGGCGGGGAAGCGGACGATCATCCAGGTACCGGCCGGCCTCCACCGCTGGAGCTTCAAGCCGGGGAGCGCCCTCGATACCATCATTCTCAAGTTCTTCATTCCGGAGAAGGACATCTGAGATCGTCGGATGGTCCTGCGGTTTCTCAACTGTAGCCCGGCCGGGGCCACTATTGAGCCCGGCCCGGGACGCCGGTCGATGTCCACTCTTGTCTCACTGCGCATGCGGCGCACCTCAGAGGGTTGTTGGTATGGGGCTGGCCCCATCCTTGCTTTTCACTGATGTGCTGCCACGATCCCATTGGTTTGTTTGACGGTTTGACGATGATTCTCAGTTGGAAGGAGGACACAGGGTGCCAAGAATGCTGGTGACGTTGGTGGCCATGGCGGGGGTTCTTTGCCCATCCGCCGCGGCCCCGGCCAAGGAGATGAAAGCGAAAAATGCTCCGGAGCCTGGCATCCAGCTCGATCTGGTCGCGGGCTTCTCCACGACATATGACGACAACGTGTTTCGGTATTCAGTCGACGAAATCGACGCAATCAAGAACCTCCCCCAGACCGACCAGTACTCGACCGTCGAGACCACTGACGATCTCATCTTGGCGCAGTCGCTGTCTCTGGCGGCCTACCGGGGAGACACACGGGTCACCTTGGGTGTCAAGCAGAACAGCAACTACCGCAACACGCTCAAAAGCTTCCACAACTACTCGATAGACCTCCGGCAGAAGGTGGGCAATGCGTTCTTCACCTACCTCACGTACCGGTACACCCCCCGCTACTATATCCGCCAGATCTACGACGAAGACACCATGGACTTCGAGGAGTACGACTACGCCAAGCACTACGTGGCAGCGGAGGCGAGGAAGGGCCTGATGAAGGGTCGCCTGAGCCTTCGGGGGCACGGCCGCTACGAGCGGGAGAAGTACCCGGACTACTTCCAGGAGTACGACTTCCATGGTTTCGCCACCGAGGCCGAGGTGAAGTACGGCCTAACCAAGCGACTTGACGTCGGCGTGATCGGCAACTACCGACGGATCAGCACCAAGGGCTATGATGAGCCGGGGGAGACGAAGACCAACTCCGACGAGACGGACGGCTCGTACCACGAGAACACCTACGAGCTGTACGGGTCATACGATCTCCCGATGAAGCTCTTCGGCTCGACCCCGTCCGTGAGTCTGGGGGGGAGCCTGAACAGGAAAGCATTTACCACGGACCGCAGCTCGCTTGAGGACCCCTACCACGCCGGACGTGAAGACACAAAGGTCGCGGTCGAGGCGGGGTTCGGCTTCGGGCTCGGGCCTGGAATCACCGCCGACCTGAACTACAAATGGCAGAAGCGGGAAGTTGATTCCTACGCGAAGGACGACCTTGGCGAAGAGAAGGATTTCACGGCAAATACCCTAGGCCTGTCGATCTCGCTGACGCGGGGTCTTGTTGGAAAGACTGGGAGGTAGAAACGATGAGGAAGATAGCGCTCCTGCTGGGCGTGATGCTGGTGGTATCGTGTGCCGAGCGCGAAGGCCCCGTTGAGCCGAAGGACGCATTCACGATCGTTGCCTCGGTGCCGACCATAGGACCGGTGAACGACCTGGTGGTAGACGATGGGTGGGCGTTCATCGCCACCGGCGAGCTGGGTCTGACTACGGTCGATGTCCACAATCCCGAAGCCCCACTGCGTGTCGGGCACCTGGATGTCCCC
>JALOPK010000401.1 GCA_025453925.1 Candidatus Eiseniibacteriota bacterium
TCAACCCCGAGCATTGAACCATCCTTCCTGAGTCGCAACTCCCATGCGTGTCGCCCTCGCTACACTCGGCTGCAAGCTGAACTTCGTTGAGACTGAAGAGCTGGGTGAGATTCTCGCCCGGCACGGCTGGCAGGTCGTCCCATTCGGGACCGCCGCGGAGATCACGGTAGTCCACACCTGCACGGTCACCGGGCGCAGCGATTTCAAGAGCCGCCACCTGATCAGCCGCGCGAGGAAGGCAAGCCCCAACGGGAAAGTGGTCGTCACTGGCTGTTACGCCGAGCTGGACCCGGATGCCCTGCGGAAGATGCCGGGAGTTGCGTTTGTGGTCCGGAGAACCCGGCTGCATGACCTTCCCGCGCTGCTGGCTGAGCTGCAGCCGGAGGCACGAGCCACATCTGCCGACGCGCCCGAGTGGGTGGTCCGTCGTACGACTCGCCTCAGCCGTGCATTCCTCAAGGTGCAGACAGGCTGCAACCAGCGATGCACCTTCTGTCGAGTCTGGAAGGCGCGCGGTCCGGGGAATAGCGTTCCTTTGGACGCCGTGCTCACACAGGCCTCAGTCTTCCTCGACCAGGGATTCGAAGAGCTGGTGCTTACCGGTGTCGACATGGGAAGCTGGGGCAGCGACATTGGACTGGGCCGTTGTTTCGGTTCACTCCTGGAGAGGATCGTCGAGCTCCCCGGCCGCTTCCGCGTTCGTCTTAGCTCAATCTACCCTGTGGACATTGACGAGCGGCTCTTTGACCTCGTGACCGCACACCCGAAGGTGTGTCGACACCTTCACCTGCCTGTACAGAGTGCCAGTCCGGCGGTATTGCGCCGCATGGGGCGCCACGTGGAACCAGCATGGCTGCTCGAGTTGACCTGGAGGCTGCGCAATGCAGCGGGACGGGTCGGACTCGGCGCCGATCTCATCGCCGGATTCCCCGGCGAGACCCACGGCGACTTCTCCGCCACCTGTCGCTTCGTCGAGGAATCGACCCTCACCTACCTTCACGTCTTCCCCTTCTCGCCCCGGCCCGGCACCGCGGCGGCAGGCTTCGCGGGGCATTTTCCCGAGGTGATCAAAGAGAGAGCGCGGATCCTGAGGGAACTGGGGGCACAAAGGCGGGCCACATACCGAGCCTCCCATCCCGGAGGAGATGTCGAAGTCCTGGTGGAGCGTCGGCGCGACCGCGCCACCGGGCTCCTGACCGGCTTCACCACCGACTACATCCGGATCTTCGCGGAGGGTCCGGATGAGTGGGGCGGCAGACTGTCGCAACTGCGATTGCCTCCCGGCCTGCCGGCACCCATGAACCGCCCGATCCCGGAGGATTCACCGAACGTTTGACAGCCACGCCTGTGTAGCGTTTCGTATCATGGTTCGTCGTCATCCGGCCGGTACCCACCGGTCTTCGTGCACCCCGGGGGCGTCGGAGGTTTCCATGGCGCGTGCATGTCTGATCTTGATCGCGGCGGTGATTTTCGCAGCGTCGCCGGGTGTCGGGCAGGAACTCATGCTCACTACCCATCAGTTCGATCCGGTGCTCGGCGAACCGGTCCTGGAAGAGGGTCTGCGGGCATCTGGGCCCGCTGAAGGGGAGCAGGGGTACTTCCTCGTCCAGTTCGCCGGTCCGGTGACCGACGAGGCCAAGGGGGCACTCGCTGGCCGAGGCGCGGAGCTTCTGCACTACATCCCGGACTATGCGTTCCTCGTGAGAATGACGCCGGGGGCCGCGCAGGCCGTGCGAGGCCTCTCCGGGGTGCGATGGGCGGGGATTTACCATCCGGCCTACAAGCTCGATCCAGCGATCGGCACACATGAATTCAAGAATCCCGATCGTGTCGGAGACCCGTTGCTCTGGCTAGTGGTGCGCATCCATGCGCCCGAGGACGCCGATGCAGTCGTGGCGGATCTCGAAGCTTTAGGCGGCATCGTGCAGGACGTGGTGAGGGAAGGGAACAAGCGCGTGCTCGTGCGCATGCCGCCTGAGAGGATCCAGGATGTGGCGCGCATCCCTGCGGTGCTCTACATCATGGAACAGGGCGAGTACTTCCTGCATAACAACACGACCCGCTGGGTCGTGCAGTCAAACCAGAGCGGCGTCTGGAGCATCTGGAACCAGGGCCTTCACGGTGACAACCAGCTTCTTGCCGAGATGGACTCCGGGGTCGACTGGCAGAGCTGTTTCTTCCGTGACCCCGAAGGTGACGCCATCGGGTCAAACCATCGCAAGATACAGAGCTATACCAATTTCGGGGGAGGTGCGGCCTACGATGGCTGCGCCGACGGCCACGGTAGCCATGTCGCCGGCACGCTCCTCGGTAATGACTTCACGGGGGCAAACAGCGCCTACAACGGCATGGCCTACAATGCGAGGTTGATTTTCCAGGATATCGGCGCCGACACCTACACCGCGTGCCTCTTCGGATCGGTTTCGCCGCCCACTGCCCTGACTACCGCCTTCCAGAGTGCGTACACTGCAGGGGCAAGGATCCACACCAACAGCTGGGGTGGATCCAGCAACGAGTACGATTCCTACGCGGAAGACATCGACGCATTCATGTGGGAGAACCGCAACTTCCTGGTGTTCTTCGCCATGGGCAATGCCGGCCCCAATGCGAGCACCATCGGGTACCCGGGGACTGCAAAGGACTGCGTGAGCGTGGGTGGCACCCAACAGGCCGCCACTCAGAACAACATGTACAACAGCAGCAGCCGCGGGCCCTGCTACGACAATCGGCGGAAGCCCGACGTCTGCGCCCCGGCAGACGGCGCCAGCGGCGGCCCCCCCGATATCTGGTCCTGCGACAACAGCGCATCTTCCAGCCCCACATGTGCCGTGGTCGGCAGTGGCTGGAACGGAACCAGTATGGCGACGCCCGCAGTGGCGGGATGTGCCGCCCTGGTCAGGCAGTACTTCATGGATGGCTACCATCCCGGCGGTTCGCCCGCCCCGGGAAACGCCTTCACGCCTACCGCCGCGCTGGTGAAGGCGACGCTGGTGGCGAGCGGCCAAAGAATGACGGGCTCCGGCATCTCAGACTACCCTGACAACAACCTGGGGTGGGGACGCGTGCTCCTGGAGAACGCCCTCTTCTTCAGCGGTGACGACGTCGGGCTCGACGTGGTGGATAACACCGCTGGGCTGTCTACCGGGGGCACCTATACGCGACAAGTCATTATCGGGGCGGGGCAGCCGGTCCGGTTCGCCCTCGTGTGGACCGATCCGTCCAAAGCGCCGCCCGCGGACCCGGCGCTCGTAAACAACCTGAACCTCACCGTCACCGATCCTTCGGGGAATGTGTACCGCGGAAACGTCTTCAGCGGCGGCCAAAGCGCCA
>JALOPK010000402.1 GCA_025453925.1 Candidatus Eiseniibacteriota bacterium
TCCACTTCTGGGTGGTCACACTAGTGGGTGGTGTGGCGAGCGGATTCGGCACCTGGATTCTGGGCCGGCCGGCAATCCATATCGGCGCAAGCGGGGTGATCTTCGCCTACTTCGGCTACCTCATCTGTACCGGCTGGTTCGAGCGCAGAGCTGGCTCGATCGTTCTTTCGATCCTGGTGCTCCTCGTTTGGGGCTCGACGATCTTCGGAGTATTGCCTGTGCAGCGCTCGGTCTCCTGGGAAGGCCATCTGTTCGGCTTGCTGGGCGGCGCATCCGCCGCATGGCTCCTGGCGCGGCGGCGCCCCTGACCGGCCTCGAGGCCTGTCCGGCATGATCCGTCTCTCCTGCCCGGTCAGTCAGCCGCTGTCCCAGGGCGGGTCGGAGTCCGAGCCAAACGAAGCCGGTCCGACGGGAATCGTTCTTGAACCGCTCGGCCGGAACTGCTAATCAACGCATCATGAGAACTAAGGCGCCGAGACAGCTCACCTGGCTTCCGCAACGGGCGATTCGAGAGCATTGCCTGTGGTGTTGTGAAGACCGAAGACAGGAAGTGGTGGTGTGCACTTCCGAACGGTGCCCCCTGTTCCCGTTTCGCTTCGGGGAGGCGTTCCCGATGGAGGCGGATCTTCATGCCGTCATCCGCAGGAAATGTCTCGATTGCGTGACGGGGTCCCGTTCGGAAGTACAAAATTGCGCTTCTGTGCACTGCGCGCTCTGGTGCTTCAGAATGGGGAAGAACCCGTGACCGGCTGGGAAGACCCGCACGCGCAGATGAAATGAAGCATCCAGAGCGAAATTCAGAGCCTCCCTATCCGCCGAGGGTCCGGCAGCGATTCGCGGGCGAGTTCAACCTGCCCTCATTCGAGTGCCCCGACGCAGGCGGGAGCCTCCCGGAAGGTTTCTTTGCTTCTGAAGGACTGCGCCGCCCATGAGCATCAGGTTCCGCATCCTGGGGGGGGCCGGCAGGGATAATGCCTTGCTTGTGCAGATCGACAGCGGTCAGGCCTTCGAGCGACTCCTGTTTGACTGCGGCGAGGGCTGCCTGGCGGAGCTTTCCGTGTCGGACATCCTGTCGGTGGACCACCTCTTCTTTTCGCATCTTCACATGGACCACGTGGGGGGATTCGACGCCTTCTTCCGTCTCAACTACAACCGGGATACGAAGCTGAATCGCATTTGGGGCCCTCCCGAGACCGCCCGCATCATCCAGCACCGCTTCCAGGGGTTTCTGTGGAACCTTTACGGAGGGATGACGGCAACGTGGCTTGTCTCAGACGTGCATCCGGGGAAGATCTGCACCCGTCGATTCGAGCTGCGTGAGGCTTTCACCGTGGCGCATGACGAAGGAGCCAGGTCGTATGAGCACTCCATCCTCGAAGGTCGGGGATTTCGGACGGATGCCGTCACCATGGACCATCGGACGCCCACCCTCGCCTACGTTGTACGCGAAAAGACGCGACGGAACATCGACCCATCGCGGCTGTCTTCCCTGGGATTGCGGCCGGGGCCATGGATGAGACAGCTGAAGGATGCATCGAACGAGGCCGCCACCCTGACCATCGGTGAAGCCACCTACTCCATGGACGAGCTCTTGGCGCCCGCCAACCCGCCGCACCGGTTGAGGACCGTCAGCCTGCAGGACGGCACGTCGCGTGTCCTGCGGGAGGCGCACTTCACACAAGCCGCGTGGGATCCCGAACACAAGATCGCCCTGGTAGGCCTCGAGAGCAATGAGTTGGAGATGATGCTTCCGCCGGAAACACTGGGCGATCTCCGCCTGATCGATGCCTCCACGGGTGTGGAGACGGTGGTGGTTGATGAGGTGGCGCCCGAGGCGCTTTGGTCGCCGGAGCTCAGTTTGTTCCTAGTGGAGACCGAGACAGGGGTTCTAGCCATCGAGCCGATGACTGGCGAGTTCATCGATTTGGCCGTCCCGAAAGGTGCGGTCGGCATGCCGATTCCCTCGTCAGGAAGCGACCTAGCCTGGGTTGGTGACGGTCTGTTGGTGGGGACGCCGACCTCGTCGCTCGACAACCCTCCCCGCCAGGTCCAGAGCCAACCGACGTCGGCTGCCATCTGGGCCCCGGATGGTTCCCGACTGTTCTACTACACACAGGGGGCGCTGGTTGTTGCCGCTGAGCGCGACTTCTCGCCGGTCCTGGTGGCGGAAGGGATGGACGAACCCCTGAACTGGTGCTGGGTGATGCCGTGAGCCCCACGCCGTTCCTGGCCACGACAATGGGAGGGATCCGATGAAGGACTCGAGGGTCTTGTTCGGACTGCTGGCGGTAGGGTTCGGGGTAATGTTGCTATCCTGCGGGACGATCACGCAGAGCGCGGAGCCGGCGGCCGCAGTACCGACCGGCACGCAGGATCTCATTGCCACCTCCGCCTCGCCGTCACCTCCTTCGCCGACGCCTGAGCCACTCAGCGCCGAGGTCCCGGATCATAGCTGTCCACCGATGACGGGCGGCGGCTCCGCGATCCAGCCCCACCCAGAACAGGCGAACTACTCCGCGGAAATCGCCGAGTACCTGAGCGAAGGAGGCTCGCTCGAGGGACTCACGGAGGAACTGGAACTCCTGGACGACCTGGGAGGCCAGCAGAAGGTAAGTGTGATCGGCGTGGACGTCACCGGCGACGGACAGGCAGAGGTGGTCGCAGAGAGCCTGTGGTTCCCGCCCGGGGAGCCCGTGCAGGGCTACGCATACGTCCTCACCTGCGAGGGCGGGCGCTACGTCGTGCAGATCGTCGAGGATTTCGAATTCACGGCGTCCTTCGCGGACGCCTCCAAGAATCAGAGCCTGGGGTTCCGAGCCGCGGAGGACCTCACCGGCGACGGCGTGGCCGAGATTCTGTTCTCGTTCATCGAGACGCCCGAGATGCTCCCCGCGGATGGTGGGGGTGGGTACGCAAGGTTCTTCAAGCTTGTCGGATGGGACGGTGCGGGGTACGTCGAGTTGCTGCCCGAGCAATTCCCCGGCCGCCCATCGATCGCCGTCTTCAACGGCGACGGGGAGCTCGCCGACCGCGACGGCGACGGGCTGAAAGAGCTCATCCTTCGTGGGGGTGCGCCAACGCCGGGACTGGGGCATCCCCTGACGCTAACGAAGACGGCGACCTGGGGATGGGATGGATCGAGGTTTGCCCTGCGCTGCGTCAGTCTAGGCGCGCCGACCTATCGCTTCCAGGCCGTGGAGGACGGCGATGCGGCGATGCTGTGCCAGGACCTGGACGCGGCGATCGAGTCCTATCAACGCGCGATCTTCGACGAAAGCCTTCTCGCCTGGGAGGGGGACGTGTCGGGGCTGACCCCCG
>JALOPK010000403.1 GCA_025453925.1 Candidatus Eiseniibacteriota bacterium
CGGCTCGCTCTATGACGCG
This sequence comes from Candidatus Eiseniibacteriota bacterium, assembly GCA_025453925.1. Lineage (GTDB taxonomy): Bacteria > JAFGKV01 > JAFGKV01 > JAFGKV01 > JAFGKV01 > JAFGKV01. Next base: position 20 of record JALOPK010000403.1, read on the forward strand.
CCGATCGACGAGTTCTGGGGCCGCGTCTACGACAAGCTCGGCGTCCCCGCCGAAGCGGTCTTCGCGATGCCGACCGTGGCGGACGGCGCTGTCCTGCGGCCCTACTTCAATGCCGGCCTCTTGGTGGTCAAGCCAGAGGCGGAGATCCTCCGGCAGTGGGCTCGCGACTTTCCCGTGCTCTGCCGGGATTCGGTCCTCGTCGACTGGTGCCGTACCGACCGGCTCAAGGGAGTCTTTCTCCACCAGGCAGCGCTCGCCGGCACGATCCTGCGTACGGTCTCCAGACGGGAGATGACCCTGCTGCCCGACGGGTACAACTACCCCGTGTTTTTTCACGAGATGTTCGGCGCGAATCGCCCCTTCGTTTCCCTGGATGGGGTCATCACCATGCGGCACGAGGGCTACTTCAAGAACCCCGCCCCAGACTGGAGCGAGCGCCTCAAGGGCCCCGCCGACCGCATCGCATGGCTCAAAGCCCACCTCGGCCCGCGCTCCTGAACGGTATGCCTCTCCTCGGAGAGTCGCTGACAGAGGCCACCCACTCACCCATTCGTGAGCAGAACTCGGGAGGGCGGTGTCTTCTGTGGGAGCGACTTCAGTCGCGAGAGAGCGAAGCGGACGGCATCGTTGCTGAGCGCGGTTCGTGGGCCGGCACTTCGGGATGCAACGGTGATCGAATGCGATCGCATCGGTGAATCCGAGTACCGATGCGGCTTGGACGACAGACACTTCGTCATCGCGAGGAACACGGGCGTCACGCCCCGTCTGGGCTGGCGGCGCGCGGTCATGCGGCCGTGGCGATCTCGTCTTGGACTGGGGTTGCTTCGTCCTCGAGCTTCGTCCTCGAACGGGCTGGCAAGGACCTTCGCACACGTGGGGCATCCTTTGCTCTATGTCGGATGTCGAGGCGGTATCAGGTCATGTAGCCCGAAAGGAGGGCGCGCTCCCAGTCGGCCCGGTGTCGCTGCCGGGCGAGCGCAGCCATGGACGTGTGGTCATAGGGAAGGGAGATCAGTGAGACCGTCCAGACTCCGGCACGGTTCTCGACGATTGCATATCGCGCGTCGGGTGAACCGGTCTCGATGACGTGCGGCACGGGGTGAATGTCGTCGTACGCGGGCAAGCCAACGCTCCCCGGATTGACGATGAGCCGCCCGGCCGACGACCGCACCACCCTCGCAACGTGAGTGTGGCCGCAGGCAACCAGCCCGGCAGTAGCGTCACCCAGGCGACACTCCACTTCCTGCGCAGTGGCTGCGCGAACGCACCATTGCTCGACTGTCTCAAGGAAGTACTCGGTATCGCTGGCCGGCGTCCCGTGACACAGCAGGAGGTCGTCGCTGAATGCCGCAACTGGCCGCAGTCGTGCCAACCACGCGAACTCCTCGGCAGACAGCGTGGAGTGGGCATAGTCATCGGAAGGGCCCCGCTCGGAGGGTTCCTGGGTCAGGAGCTGCCGCTCATGATTGCCGGCGAGGTGGACCCAGTCCTGGGCCATGAGGAACTGAGCGGTTTCCTGGGGGAGCAAGGGGCCGGACAGGCTGTCCCCGAGGTTCACCGTCGCGTCGACGCCACGGCGGCCGATGTCGCGGACGACCGTCTCAAGCGCGGCGAGATTTCCGTGAATATCGGCGAGAACCGCGATGCGTATGTCTTTCATGCCGGGTCTTCCACAAGAATCTCGCTCGCCCTCTCGCTCCCCGGTGGGAGCGACCTCGGTCGTATTTGAGCGAAGCGGATCGCCGGCTCGCTTCGTGATCGAATCAGGCCGAGACCCGAGCCAGAATGACGACGTAGTTCTTCCCGTACTTCTTGGCGCACTTCGGGCACGTCGTGTAGTAGAAGTAGAGCTTTCCTATGCTCTTCCCCTGGGCAGTCACGAAGGCGTTCATCTCCGCAATCCAGTTGCGCATGTTCTTGTACGGCCCCTCGAACACCTGGGAGACGAACGTGCCGGAGATTGTGGCCATCGTCGCGTTCGGCACGTCCTTCCCAACCTCGATGTAGACGTCGGATCCCCACAAGGAGTTCTCGTCCGACAACACCACCATGGATTCAGAGGTGGCCCCGGCTGCCTCGATCGCCTCGACGTTCCTCCTCATGACCGCGCCGAAGTTCAGGGGAATGTGGAAGAGGCCGATCACCCGATCCTTCACGAACCGTTTGCCCTCCCACGTATGGGTCGTCCCTTCCCAGGGCTTGGGATCGAACTGCGGGCAGCATTCGTCTCTCATTTCTTCATCTCCTTCTGATCGAGACTACCTGGGCACATGGCAGGGCGTGAGATGCCTTACCCGCGACGTACCTGCGGCTCCCCGGCTCTGTCAACATCGGCACCTGGACAGCCTGCGCCCCAGTCCTGCTGGAACGGTACGAGCCGTGATTCTCATCGCCCCTCTGGGAGAGTGCGGGGTGAGGTGGTCCGACGTTGGACGTTGAGTGTTGGACGTTCCATGTCGGGCGATCGCCGCTCTCTCCTCCGTCTCGGATTTCGTGCTTCGGATTTCGGACTTCCCGCCGTCTCGATTCCCCTCGCCCCTCTGGGAGAGTGCAGGGTGAGGGCGTTTCCGAGACCTCCCCCTTTCGAAAGGAAGACCAAGGCGGATTCCCCGCGCAGGGTCTTCTCGCTCCGACTTCCGAGTTCGAGAGGCTGCCGACTGGGCCGCCCGCCATCGCATGAATGCCCCCGGCCGCCGTTCGCTCACATCCATCGAAGCCACTTGAGCAGGAATGACCAGAAACGATCGCCATGCCGAACGGCGAGCCAGCCGCACAGCACACCGCTCCCCATGGTCAGTCCGGCCAAGACGAGTGGCCTGGAGACGTAGAACACCACGACCAGCAGCCCGATGGCCACGCCCATGACGAACCCGCACCCGAACCGGGTTCGGCTGCCATCCGGCCCGGTGTGCCCAGTGCTCGCCGAGCGTCTCCGGAGCGAGGTCTGGTATGTCATTGTGGAATCCGAAGACCGGCCTTCACCTCCGCCAGTCGGTGCCGGAGCACCTCGTCCCCGTCGAGCTTCGCTCGCAGCCGCGCTGCGCCTGCCGTCAGGCTCGATGTGTCCCGACGGAAGACTCTCGCCGCCTCCGTGATCGTGATTCCCCGCTCCTCCTGCACCACCAACGCCACCATCGATCGAGCTTCCGCAGCCTGCCGCCCTCGTCCCGCAGCGATCAGATCCTCGCGCTGCACGCCACATGCCGCACACACACTCCCGATGATCTCATCCAGCGTCACCTGGCGTGCCTTCACCCCCATCTCTGCCTCCTGTATCCGCGCCACGAACTCATCCGCCGCGCATCCCCTTCATCCTCGCTGAACTGCCTCAGTACGAACCCCGTCTCCAGCCACGGCACCGCTCCATCCCCCACGTAGAACCGGTGACTGCTCCATCGGTAGTCTCCTGGCCTTTCCACCATCCCGGCGCGCACCGGATTCAGGTGAATGTACCGCACCAAAGCACTCAGGTACCTGTCCACATCCACCAGGCTCGCCTTGTACCGGCCGTGAAACAGGTGCCCAATCCGACCCTGCCGCCGGTTGTACC
>JALOPK010000404.1 GCA_025453925.1 Candidatus Eiseniibacteriota bacterium
TTGCTCCCCATTGGATGCCGAATCGGCTTCCGCCATTTCGGGCACGAGAACCCCGAGATCCGCTTCTCCGAACAGACCGGCGAACTCCAGGATTTCCAGATCCATGAGCAGATCGAGATTCTCGAGAAGCTCGACCGGAACTTCGCTCGCAGCCTGCGCCGAATCGGCCGGCTCGATGGAATCCGGCGCGGCGTGCTCCGGGGTCTCCTGCCCCGCAGGACCGCCGGTTGCCATCGCCGCTATCATGAGCATACCCCACTTGCCCATCATCCCTCGATCGGTCCCTCTTCGAGAAGCGCATCCAGGGCCTCCACGGCATCCAGGTTCTCGATGAGGTCCACGTACTGATAAAGATCGAGATTCTCCACCAGCTCGGTCTCATCGGGAGCAGCGCCGTCTCGCGGGAGCAGGACGACCAGAGCTATTGCGGCAGCCGACAGCGTGGCGGCCATCGAGATCCCCACGCGCTGCTGAGCGCGGCGCCGGTCGATCTTCCGCCACACCGCCCTGTTGAACCCCTCGCCGGGATCTCGCACCTCGGGCGGTTGGGCGAGAGCAACGGTCTGCCTGAGCTTCCGGAGCTGAGCGCTGCACGTGGCACAGGAGGCGAGATGGGCGGCAGCAGGGCAGTCGGGATCGTCCAAGCCGTCGGCCAGAAGCGTCAGTTCCTCACCGGTCAGGCATGTTCCGACACCAGGCGATTCCATCAGACCCTCCTAATCCTCCGGCGCCATGAATGGCGCCAGCGCTTTGCGCATCCGTTCGGTGGCGCGATGAAGATGCACCTTGGCCGTTCCCTCGGCGCACTGGAGCGCACTGGCAAGAGCTGCGGTGTCGAGCCCCTCCTGGTGGCGGAGGACAAAGGCCATCCGCTGCTTGTCGGACAGGGAGGCCAGAACCCGGCACACCACCGATCGTATCCGGGCGCTGTCCGCCACTCGAAGCGGATCGGATCGCCAGGAGTCCTCAACCGCACTCTCCTCCGGCGACCACCCTTCCTCACCCTCCCTGCGGGGAACGAGGAAGAGCGCCCGGCGGATCCGCTGGCGGCGCTGCCAGTCCACGCACAGGTTCACCGTGATCCGGTCGAGCCAGGTCCGGGGTGAGCAATCCCCGCGGAAGCGCCCGAGAGAGTTGTAGGCCTTCATGAAGGCTTCCTGTGCCAGTTCAACGGCATCCTCCTCGTCGGCGACCATGCCACACGCCAGGCGAACGATCCTGGCCCTGTGCCGGGTGACGAACGCATCGAAGGCGCTCCTGCTCCCGCGACGCGCCATGTCGATGAGCGCGGCGTCATCCGTCGAGTCTTCTATCCCAGGTGGCAGACGCACGAGGTGAGCTTCGGTTTACCGGGGTGCGGTCACCCCGACCGTGGTACGGTTGCCCTCACGATCTTCCAAACGGACACAGGCGCTGGCGGCCGGCATCGCGACGGTGACTCGGAATGACTCCTCGGGCGAGTCGGCCACGCCGTCAACGAGGCGTGTCGTCGATCATGTGGGGACCAATCACGTCGGCCGTCCGCCGCGAGACCGCGGGGGGATTCCCGGGGGAATCCGTCGCGGTGAGCCTGAAGCGATACCACCCCTCCGCCAATGCACCCTGGGCAACCACCCGGTACGACTCACCGGCACGCTCCAGGCCGATCCACTCCCCCGTCGGGTAGGCACTCACCTCCACGGTGTACTCCAGGGGATCATCGTCAGGATCCGACGCCGTCCACACCAGGTAACGATCACCGTCATCGTCCGGCGGATCCCCGCCCCGGGAGGGCGATGCCGACGGGGGCCGGCCGACGACTCCCGCCGGCTTCTGACCTCGCGCCAGAAGATTGAACGAAGTGATGGAAGGCTCCCTGTTCCGCGGTTGATAGTTGGTCTGGAGCCAGTCCACAACCGGGATGATGCCATCGCCCGATCGAAGCGTGAGTTCGAACTGAGCGAATCGGGCATCGGGCAGGAGGCAGGTCCAGGCGGCATCCGAGGCGTTCCCGGTGACCCACGGACTCCACTCGGAGTCTGGATCACCCAGATTGCCGGAACGTCCCTTGAGGGTCATGTCGCCGCCACGACCCATCCACGCAATGCGCCCCCACTGCGCCACGGTTCCGGCATCGATCACCGGCGATCGCCAACTGCCCACGGTGACGCGCTCCTCGTCAATCCAGTAGAGACACGCCGGGCTGCCGGCACCGAGGTAGAGACGGGAGCCCGACGCCGCGGTGCAGAGCAACTGCTCCGTGCTGACCTCCGCGAGTCTTCGGAACGCGCCGGCATCCTTCACCAGGTGTACTCGCCCCGGCCAGCCGCCGACGACGACTGCTCCTTCGGGCCGAGGGGTGAGATCCAACGCCAGTGAATCGGGACATACCCACAACTCAGAGAGAGGTCCCGAAACCCGGCCTGCGAGGAGAGCGCTTCCGGGAAGTCCGCTTGCAAGCGTTCCCATCGCCAACGCGCCGATCGAATCCGGTCCGAATAGAGTGAGGCTGCGGATCTCATCGAAATCGAGACGCGCAACCGTCATCACGCTCCCGTCCGCGCCGATACGCTGCACCGCGCACGGCGCGTCCCCGGCGGCCAGGATCTCCTCCCCGGCAAGTGCCAGCACGGAGAGAACGTTCGTCATGGCGGTACGGGCGAGTTCCCGGGGCGGTTTCCCGGATCGACACGCGAACAGCCTGCCTTCCGGGCCGGTACCCACCACGGCTTCCCCCCCGCGCAACGCCAATGACCACACCGCCTGCTGTCCCGTGACGAACTCCTCGACCGGCGTGCCGCGTGGGCCGATTCGGTAAACCAGCCCGTCGGGCGACGAGCCGGCCCACACGGTGCCGTCCCGTTCCTGAAGGACACACAGGATATCGCTCTCGGGTGAGTCGAACACCAGGTGGAGCGAGTCGCCGTCGTGCCGGTAGACTCGCCCGCCGCCCCCTGTCCCCAGGAGCACGCCTCCGTCTCGATCGGGACAGAGGTCCCAGACATACTGCTCGTCAGCGACCTCCACCGAATCCAGCCGTCCCGCCCGGGAAACACCGCCGGGAGACCACACTTCAATGCCGGACGCCGTGCCCCTCGCCCAGTCCCCATACGTGGCAAACGTCCGCTCCCGAGCGGGAGCCGCGAGAGCCCCCCCTGCCATGACCGCGAGAATGACTGCTGAAAGCTTCATAGGCCGCGCCCCTCCTTGGATGGCGCCAGGTCGACGATTGCGCTTCCGTACACGGGTCCGTCCATGACGATTTCGGCCCTGGCTACGACGGACATCCGAGTCAGGTCATGCCGTCCGCGCTGAGCGGCGCGCCCGAGCACTCTGGACATCGCCGGAGGGAGCTGCGACACCTCGCCATCCCGCCTGCTCCACCCCGTTTCGTCGGTCACGACGCGAAGGTAGAGACGATTCGGCATCCACCGAGAGAATAACTCGCTCAGATACTGGTCCGCGTCAGCGGGCATGTGCGCCAGAGCCGACCGCTCCCGCTCCCACTGGCTGGCGCTGGCGGCGTCACCCACTTCCAGTCTGCGCATGAGCGCGCCGGGTCCGCCGGGAAGACAGAGCCGCGCCTCGCGCATGACCGGTACGCTATCGGGGGTGATGAAGCGCACCGTGACGCGTGCATCGCGAGGGAGGGCCCCATTCGCATCCTCCACCACCACGCTCTCCAGGTAGTACGTGAGTCGATCCGCCCGGGCGCCGACATCGATGACCAGTGACTCCGGGACCACGCGACCCAGCGGGCAGTTCATCACCGCGTCGAGAACGCCGCCCAGCTCCTCGGAGATCTGCGCGAAAGCGCCGGCCCCGGTGGCTGCCCGTTCCATCGTGCGCGCGGGACCGCCGGCGAAGCTCATCGTCAATCGAGCATATGCTGCGTTGGTTCCAGACACCCCCAGCATGCCCCCGCAATTCAGAACGCACATGCGAAGAAGAAGAGGCGTGAGCGCGGGATGGATCGCCAGGTTCAGGTCGAACGTACGGGCATGATGGCTCGAGACGTTGATCCGAAGGGGAAGAGTCGAGGCTGCCCGCCCAAGCCGTCCCGTGACGCCGCTGGTTCCGTCGTAGCTGATCGATCCGATCACCGGCCCGGGATTGCTCATCTTGAAGGCGAGCGCTCGATTGGGAAGAGTCGCCACGACCGAACCCCCGGCGAGCGGGAAATCCACCATACCGAGGCCGAAGAGCTGGTGGCCGAATGCCGCGATGCGCTCACCCGACCGCCATGTCACCGTACCGAGGATTGCCAGCACCCAGTCTCCGTCTACCATGACGGCAGCGGCGACGTGGCCGGGACTGAGGTCGACAGGCGCGTTCCCGCGTCCGCCCGCGGAGAACGTGATGCCCGTCGGAAGCCCGGTGTTCATAAGCGCCAGGGCATCGGTGTCAAAGCCCAGCGCGGTGCCCGTCATGGGGAGTGAGGAGCCCACGGTGGGCAGTGTCCCGGGCGAGTCCGGCCGGAGGATCGCCTCGATCGGAGTGACCATTCCCAGAGGCTCGGAGGCGAAGGGAAAGGTCGACGCCAACGCTCCGAGAAGCCTTTCCCCTATGTAGACGGGGCTTCCGCTCATTCCCGCCGCCACCCCTGTGCTTTCCGCAAGATCGCCGGTCAGCCGGACCAGGACCCTGTCCTCACCGGGGACCGTGCCGCGAAG
>JALOPK010000405.1 GCA_025453925.1 Candidatus Eiseniibacteriota bacterium
GCTGGGCCTTCTGTGGTTCGTGCCGTATCTGTGGGCGCTGTATCTCTCGGTCGAACGCGTGCGGCCGAGGATCCCGGCACCCTGGGCTCTGGGGGGAGGAGCCTGGCTGGTGGCCGGCAGATGGATGAAGCTGCTCATCTCACCGGGGCTTCTGATTGCACTGTGCTACGCATTGCTCTCCGGGGGTGAAGTTCGGGTACCTCCGCGGCAGCCAGGCACGCTGATCGTCAGCACGGGCGCACTCGCCGCGATCGGTGTGGTTCTCATGTGGGCGCTCGCCATTCTCGTTCCCCTGATGCTGACCGTGCTCTTTCGCCTGGGGAGCCCGTTCAAGAGCATGGATCCGCTGGTGCTCCTGGCCCTCATCCGGCGGAGTCCCTCCCGGTACATCGCCTGCCTCGTCTCGATCATTGTGCTGGGGGGATTCGCTTTGGGTCTGTATCTGGTGCTCTCCCGGATCCCGGTTCCTCCGGGCATCCCCGGTCTCGGATTCGTGGCTCGGCCCGGGCCCGCCCTCACCCTGGCCGGGGTGCTGGCGCTGGTCTGGGCCATCACGGCCCTGGGCAGATACGGCCGCTGGGTGTCCTGGTGCCTGGACGAGGACGAGGAGTAGGGTCTCGGCATTCCGTCGAATTGTGCGCTACCCGAACAAGGAGTCGCCATGAAGACCATCGCGGTTCTTCTATTGTGTGCCGGTCTTTCACATGCCGCCGACTACGCTCCGGGGCGGTTCATCGCCAAGGTCGACCCCGCCGTCGCGGCACGACTCGTATCGGGCACCGCCAGCGGCGAACCTGCCCTGGATCGGCTCATCCTGGAACTGGGCGTTCAGAGCGTTCGGCGCCTTGCAGCCTCCCGGGCCGATGGGAGAAATGCCGATCTCAGGCGGCGTTTCGGCGCCGATGGCCTCATCGCGGTACAATACCGGGCGGGGCTGGATCCAGCAGGAGTGTGTCGCCGCCTCAGCGCCCTTCCCCACATCGAATTCGCCCACCCCGACTACTACGCAACGCTTCTCGCAAGCCCCGATGATCCCTTCCTGGCCGAACAGTATGCCATGGCGCTCATGCAGATGCCGCAGGCCTGGGAGGTGGAGACCGGTTCGCGCAGCGTCGTGATAGGGATCAGTGACACGGGATGCGACTGGGATCATCCGGATCTGGCTTCGAACATCTACGTCAACGCCCAGGAAGACGCCAACAGCAATGGCCGCTTCGATAACTATGCATTCGAGTCGGGCGGGGATCTGGATGGCATCGACGCCGACGCCAACGGGTACGTCGATGACGTGGTCGGCTGGGACTTCATCACCGGCGAATACCCCGAACCCGGCGAGGACGGCTTTCCCCCTGACCCGGATCCCATGGACTTCGGCGGACACGGCACCAACACCGCCGGCATCGCCGCTGCGGTGACGGATAACGGTCTCATGGTGGCCGGCACCGCCTGGCACTGCGCGGTCATGCCGCTCAAGATCCTCTACTCCGCCACCCAGGGGTCGGGCGGCATTGCGTCCGACATCATTGAATCCTTCTACTACGCCGCGGACAATGATGTCGATATCCTCTCCATGAGCTGGCGGAATCCCGACTCAGAGGCATTGCACGAGGCGGTCCAGTACGCGCATGCCGCAGGTGTCTTTCTGGTGGCCTCGGCGGGCAACGACAACTCCGACAACTGGCAGACGCCCTCGTCGTACCCGGAAGTACTCTCCGTCGCCGCGACGCAGTGGGGTGATCTCAAAGCCGACTTCTCGAACTTCGGTTCATGGGTCGGCATCTCCGCTCCGGGTGTCGGAATATGGACGACCTCGTTCAATGACACCTTCACCACCGACTTCGGCGGCACATCCGGCTCCTGCCCCTACGTGGCGGGTGTGGCGGGGCTGATCCTGAGCCGATATCCCGACCTCACCAACACCGAAGCGTACTACCGCCTGGCCGGCACGGCAGATCCCGTCGATCTCATCAACCCGGAGTACCGGGGCAAACTGGGATCGGGCCGCGTCAACGGGTATCGGGCACTCACCGAGTCACCACATCCGACGCTGCGACTGGTCGAGGTGGTGGTGCAGGATTCGCTCACCGGAAACGGCGACGGGCTGCTTGGCCCCGGACTCCACCGTGCTGGCCTTCGACGGCGCTGCCGTGAGCGTCCAGGCCTCGGCAGAGGTAGGCTATCACGCGCCTTTCACCCTGACGCTGATTGCAGACGGCAGCCATACGGAGGTTCAACCGTTCTCCATTCCCATGGCCGTTCAGCTGTTCGCCGATGCCACGACGGACTGGGGATTGGCGGCGAGCGGCCACACCCACACCGTCGCATTTGCCGACATGGATGGCGATGGCGATCTCGATTTGTACCGGGCTGCCTGGAGCTTCGATCACGTCCTCTACCGGAATGATGGCGACACGCTGGTGAACGTGCTGGCCCAATCCGGCCTCCCGATGACGGGCAAGGGGCAGGGCGCCTCCTGGGGCGACTTCGACAACGACGGTGATCCTGATCTCATCCACGGCACGCTCCAGGGGATCGCCCTGTTCCGGAACAACGGACTCGGCGTGTTCACCGACGTGACCGCCCAGGCCGGGTTGTCTTCGACCGCCCTCAAGAACTTCACACCGGTGTGGGGCGACTACGATGGCGACGGGCGGCTCGATCTGTTTGTGGCGCATCAGGAGCAGGTCTGCCAGCTCTTCCGCAGCGATGGCGACGGCACGTTCACCGAAGCTGGACTTGCCGCCGGCGTGGCGTGCTCCCTGAGCGCGTATGCGGCGTCGTTTGCCGACTTCGATCGGGACGGAGACCTGGATCTCTTCGTGGCGAACTGCGGCGCAGGGTACAACGGTGCACCGAATGCGCTGTACGTCAATCAGGGAGACGGGACATTCGAAGACATGGCCGTGCGGCTCGGCGTGGGTGAGGATGCGATGGTCTCCACCGGATGCCACTGGGCCGACTTCGACAATGACGGATGGGTTGATCTGTACGTGACCAACATCGGCCCCGGATTCAACGGTGGTGAACCCAACAAACTCTACCGCAACATCAGGGGCATGGGGTTCGTCCGCATGGTGGATGCGGGACTGGAAGACCTCCGGAGCTCCGCTGCCGCGGCGTGGGGCGATTTCGACAATGACGGGTCCGTGGATGTCTTCGTGTGCAATACCCAGCGCAGCGCGCTGTACCGGAATCTCGGCGGCGTGTTCGGGGATGCCACCGAGAGCGCCTTCATCAGCGATCTGGGATGGGTGACGGTGTGGGCAGACATCGACAACGATGGAGACGAGGACCTCTATGTCGGCCGTGGCGGCGGTGATCAGCTTCTCCTGAACCTCCTGGAAGACAGCCCGTCGGTGCAGGTCGCGCTCCAGGGGACCGAAAGCCCACGGGACGGGCTCCTGGCGACTGTCACCCTCAGCGGCGATGACGGATCGCTGTCCCGGATCATGGGCGAGGGTTGCGGCATCGGCCAGGGCGCGGCCCGCCAGGTCCTGCCGCTGGCGCCCGTCGGGGCCAACCCGGTTGTGACCATCGCCTGGTCGAGTGGCCTGCTGCAACGCGTTGAGGTCACAGGGCCGGGACCGATGACCATCATCGAGCAGCGGCCGTCCAGCTCCGGCTCTAATGATGCCGCGCTTCGGGCGTTGATCCTCCCGGTGGAGACCGGGCCGGTGGGCGCCACGGTGAGCGGCATGGTGAGAGTGAGCGACAATGACGGACACCCCACTGGCCCAATCCCGGTCGTCATGGAGATCACCGACCAGAATGGTGAAGAGATCTACACCCATGCGGTCAGCGTCGACCCTGCCGTATCGGATATCGCGGAATTCCCGATCGTGCCGGTGCCTCCACCGGGGGGCAGGTTCAAGGTCGCGTTCCATGCAGTGGCCGAGTTCGACGGAGAACCCTGGAACGACGGACTCTCGCAGTGGATGGAGCCGGGGCCGGCTCTGGAAGGATTCGAGCTGCCACCCGTGTACTGGGAGACGTCCGGGGGCTGGCGGTGGGCAACTGCCGACGGTACGTATCCGCCCGCGTCCGGCCGTGGGCTCTTGGTGCTTGAGCCCAACGGAACCGGTCCCCGGACTGCGGCAATGCCGGAGATCTCATTCCTCTGTGGGTCCCAGATTCACCTCCGCTTCCTGGCCAGGTACGACTTGGGGCAGGACACCCTGTGGGTCCGCGCCTCCAGGGCGGGTCAGGTCCTCGCGGAAATGCCGTTGACGGGCTCGCAGGAGGAGTATGCCCAGGTTTCCCTCCTGTTCATCCTGGAGACCGAGGGGGGCAACATCTCCTTCTCGTGGACACATGAGGGATCAGAGATGGGGGAGGGGTTTTTCTGCCTTGATGAAGTGGAACCCGTGCTGGTATGCGCAGGGGAGGAACCGATCTCCGTCGTCGAAGCCATCAGGGTGGATGGTCCATGGCCGAATCCCAGCAATGGACGCCTGTTCTGGCGGATATCGCTACCGGAAGAGGCCGCGGTGCATCTGGAAGTCTTCGACATGGCGGGACGATGCATGATGCGCTCTCCTCTGGGGGTCCTGCTCCGTGGAGCGCACGAAATCGACGTTGAACCCGCGGGCCTTCCCAGCGGCGCATACATGGTGCGGTTCGTGAGTGATGCCGGCGAATCGGACAACATGATGATCCGAATGAAGTGATGAGGGTTTTCGGTCCCGACGTCACGTGGCGGGAGACCCCCTCCAAGGGCGCAGTCCTCCGGGCGATCCAGGTCCCGGACACCGGCGGCGACACCCTGTTCTGCGACATGAACGCCGCCTACGAGGGACTGTCGGACGAGGTGAAGGATCGCATCGAGGGCCTGGTCGCCGAGCACGACTACATGCAGGCCTTCGGTCACACGATCTCCGGCGCCGACGCGGCTGCGATGCGGGAGAAGTACCCGGTCGTGGAGCACCCCGTGGTGATCCACCACCCGATCTCCGGGCACCGCCTCCTCTACGTCAACCGCTTCTTCACGACGCACATCGTGGGGCTCGACCCGGCTGAGTCCGACGAACTCCTGGTCACGTTGTTCGCCCAGGCAAACGTCCTGGAGTATCACTGTCGCCTGCACTGGCACCCCGACACGATTGCGATGTGGGACAACCTGGCGGTGCAGCACTATGCGTCGAGTGACTACTGGCCCGACGTCCGGGTGATGGAGCGCGCGAGCATCGTCGGCGAGCGCCCGTCGTTCTGACGGATGGCTCGGCATCTCGCGCGCTGGGAGCTCGAGGGGGTCGACGGCGCC
>JALOPK010000406.1 GCA_025453925.1 Candidatus Eiseniibacteriota bacterium
ACCTGTACGATCTGGTTGGCAGGATGCAGGCCGGGAAGAAACGCAGGGTGGTGCTGGCGCAAAACTCCCCAAGCCATTACCTCATCATGTCGTTGCTCGTCGACGCCGGGATTGATCCGGGCGAGGTTGACTTCCGCTGGGCGGCCGATGCTCCCTCGGCGGCGAAGATCTTTGTCCAGGACGAGAGTTTCGACGCGTTCGTGGGGTGGGCGCCCGATATCTACACCGTCTCGGAACAGCTCCCCGGCGCGCGGCTCATCGTGAGCACCGCCAGCGCCAACCACCTGATCGCCGATGTCTGGGCGGTACGCAATGACTTCTACCGCGACCACCCGGAAATCGTGGCCGATCTGGTGCGGGGCATCTTCGACGGCATGGACAGGGTGCGCAGCGACGTGGATACGGCCGCGCAGCAGCTTGCCGCTGCGTTCAACATCCCCGTTGAAGACTGCAAAGGCATGATCGGAAGCGATGGCGGGATCACGACCGGTGATGCGCACCTCACCAACTACCGCGAGAACGCCAACTTCTTCCTCGACCCCATGAACCCGGCCAACTTCGAGGTGGTCTGGAATCGCGCGTCAACGATCTATCAGTCGCTCGGCGCCATCGAGAGCATCGTGGCCCCGGCCAAGGTCAAGGCGTCCAGCGTCCTGGCCGGCATGGCCGAGGAATACAAGGACGTGCCCGATCTCTCCCAGCCCACCTTCCGCGCCACGACGTTCTTCAAGACCGCGGAGGCTGAGGCGGGGGAGATCCTCACCAAGGCGGTGATCATCTCCTTCGAGCCGAACAAGGCAACGCTCAATCCAGAGTACGACCCCACCATCCCGAAGGTGCTGACCGAGATCGGCGAGCTGGCGGGCAAGTTTGGCAACGCATATGTCGTGATCGAAGGCAACACCGATGCGAGCCGTAAGGGCGTCGTGCCGGCCGACCTGGTTCGGCAGCTCTCCTATGACCGCGCAGACGCGGTGCGCAAGGAAATCATGGGCCGTTACAAGTTCGACCCGAACAAGTTCCGGGTAATCGGCAACGGCTGGGACAACCCGATACCGGGGATGAACAATGCATCCGACACGGAGCACAATCGTCGCAACCGCCGTGTCGAAGTGAAGGTGTACCCGCTCGAGACTGAATGATGCTGGGGTTTCTCGTCTTCGCCGTCCTTGTCGTGGCGGCGCTGCTGGCGGTGGCCAGGTTTGCCGGGCTCGCGGTGCGGCAGGACATCCCCCACGGGCGGAGCCTGGCCCTCACTTGGGGATTCGTCGCTCTGGTGCTGCTGCTCTGGTGGGTGGTGACGCGGGGAGATCGGATCGAAGACCGGATGATCGCCCCGCTCATCCTCCCCAACCCGCTGGAGGTGCTGAAGGCGTTCCCGAAGCTCCACTTCGAGCAGGCGCTGGTGCGCAGCGCACTGACATCGTTCGTCAGGGTCACCGTGGGCTTCTCGCTGGCCGCGGCCGTCGCGGTGCCGCTGGGCGTGTGCATGGCCGCGTTCCCGCCGGTGGCATCCTTCTTCCGGCCCTTGGGCCTGACAAGCGCATATGTGCCGATCATCGTGTTCGTACCGCTGACGCTCGCCTGGTGGGGAGCGACCGAGGCTCAGAAGATCGGGTTTCTCTTCATTGCGTGTTTTGTCGCGCTTCTGCCGCTGGTCATCAAGTCCATCGCCGATGTGGAGCCCGCATTCCTCGATGTTGCCAAGACCAAGGGGTCCTCGCACTGGCAACTGGTGCGCCACGTGCTGTTTCCCGTGGCTTCGGCCGATCTCTGGGACCATCTCCGGGGCGTCTACGGTATCGGCTGGGGCTGGATCATCCTGGCGGAGGTGGTGAACGCCCAGCAGGGCCTCGGCTACCTCATCTCCGTGTCCGAGCGCCGGGGCCACACGTCCTCGATCTTCGCGGTCATCATCGTAATCGTTGCCATTGCCGTGGCCTGTGACCGGGCATGGCGGCTCGGCGGCAAGCGCCTATTCCCCTACCGGAGGTCGGCGTGACGGACAGCGTACCCGGATCCCTTCAATCGGCCGGCGGCCAGACGTCCCAAGGAGCACCGTCATCACTTCCGGAGCTGGTACGGTTCCAGAAGGTCACCAAGGTCTTCGGAACCGGCCCCGGCGCCAAGATCGCCATCAGCGAGGTATCCTTCGTCGTGCAAGATCTCCCGAATGTCGGTGAGATGATCACCATCGTCGGGCCTTCGGGCTGCGGCAAATCGACGGTGCTTCGCATTCTCGCCGGACTCCCTCCCCACTTCCCTCCCACCAGCGGCACCGTGACGGTGTTCGGCAAACCCGCGGGGGGGCCGGGTGCGGATCGGGGGCTGGTCGACCAGAAGTACTCTCTCCTCCCCCACCTCAGGGTGCTGGACAATGTCGCGTTCGGGCTCATGCTCCGGGGCGTGTCGAGGGGTGAACGTCACGCCCAGGCCCGGGAGTGGGTGAAGAAGGTCGGCCTCGAAGGCTCGGAGATGAAGTTCCCGGCCGAGCTCTCCGGAGGGATGCAGCAGCGTGTGGCCATCGCGGCAACCTTGATCCTGCACCCCCGCATCATCCTCATGGACGAACCGTTCGGCGCCTTGGATCCGAAGATCAGACTGCACATGCAGGAGCTGCTGGTGCAACTGTGGCGGGAGCAGCAGTCCACCGTCTTCTTCGTGACGCATTCGGTGGAAGAGGCCCTGTATCTCGGTGACCGCGTGTACCGCATGAGCACCCGGCCCGGCCGGTTGGTCGAGGAAGTCGAAGCGCCCCGGCCGGATGAACCTCCGGAGGTCATGCGCAAGCAATCGTGGTTTGTCGAGATGACTCACGATCTGCTGCGCAAACTCGAGGAGGATGTTCCCTCCTCCCCCCACGCCGGTACGCCGGATGCGTTCGCCGGACCATAGGAATCGACGGTGACAGAGCCCAACTACCGGCGGGAGTTCGCCAGAAGCCCGCACCACATCTGGCTCGCCATTCTCACCTTGGGACTGGGGCTTCTCTCTGTGGAGTTCCTCGGCCTCATTCTGGGCGTCACAGGGTATACCCTCGGATGGATCTATCTGCCCGACATGCCGTTCTTCAAGAAATGGTTGCGGCGGCGGAGCGAGGGGGCGGAGCGCAAGAAGGCTCTGGAGGAGATGGTATCCTTTGTCCGTCGGCGCGACGCGCAGCTCGGGAGGCTCTCCCCGGTGCGCCGCGAACGCTACGACGACCTCGTCACGGTATGCCGCGACATCGAACGGGCAACGACGGACGGCACCGATGGGGCGGGCGAGACCCGTGCGAGGAAACTGGAAGAGCTGATGTGG
>JALOPK010000083.1 GCA_025453925.1 Candidatus Eiseniibacteriota bacterium
ACGGGGATGCGGATGTCGACCGTGTCACCGACTGCCCAGCGGAAGAAGCGGCCGTCAGGATCCTGCTCCACCGGCGCCCATCCGCGGCCGAGGTACCTGTCGATCTCGGGCTGGCCCATGCGAAAACCGGTTTCCTCCGTCACCGACGTCACGACTTGCGGCCACGAGGACAGCTCAATGCGCGTGCGAGGTGTGCTCGGGTGGCAGCCGAGAGCAAAAGCAAGCATTGAAATGGCAACGGCCCCACCGACGTGTCGGCCGTCACGCGCGGGCATCCCTGGAATCCGGCAAAGCACGGAAACCTCCTTCCTCATCCCGCCGGCTTCCGCGGCGGTCGGCGGGGCACCGCGATGCGGTGCTTCCCGGAAGACGAACGGCACCGCGATGCGGTGCAGTGCATGCTCCTGCTAGTCCACTAGATGCACCCAGGCGCCGATCTGCCCGCGGGCATCGTTGATCTCGCTGTGAGTTGGCCTCCGCGCGATGCAGCGAACGCGCTCGGCACGAAACTCGGGCCGGTACTGGCCCATGACATTGACCACGCCGGTCCCGTCGGTGATATGATAGAGTGCCCGTCCCCATGCGGCGCTCCCCGCACACCCGTTGGGCATCACGAGATGACGCACCAGCACGCCGCTGGTCGCGACCCCCCGGTCGCTGAGGCGCAGCGGCCCCACCTGGCGGTGCATCAGACGGATCGCGCGACAGGCCCGGGCGAAGTAGTCGGGTGCACCGCACAGCTCTGCCGCCACCGAGCGGTCGGCGAACTTCGCGTCTGGGAGGTAGATATCGACGATGCCGTCCAGCAACGCAAGTACCTCCAGACTTTCGTAGCCCCCGCAGTTGTAGACCACGGGGATGGAGAGTCCTTCGTCCACCGCCCGCGCCAGCGCAGAAACAAGTTGCGGAACCACATGGGTCGGCGTGACCCAGTTGATGTTCTCCGCTCCCTGGGTCTGGAGTTCGATCATCATGGCCGCGAGCTGGTCTACACCGGCCAGCTCGCCCTCCCGATGATGGCTGATAGTGTGATTCTGGCAGAACACGCACCCGAGACTGCAGCCCGCGAGAAACACGGTGCCGCTGCCCCCACGGCCCACCAGAGCAGCTTCCTCGCCGAAGTGAAGGCCCCAGCTCGCCACGCGGGCAGTGGCGCCGATGCCACAGAATCCGACATCGTCCCGTGCCCGCGCGGCCCCGCATTCCCGCGGACACAGCACACACGGCGATTGCAGCGCCGCGAGAGCCCTGCCCCGGGCGCGCAGCCCATCCACACCCATTGTCCGGCAGCGGCCTGTCTCACGCGCGAGTCTACGCTCGGAGTCATCGATTCGGAAGAACTCTGTCATGGAGACACACCGCACCGGGCGGGCGGCCCCGCTGCGTCACAGGCGACGGAGGTCATGCCGGGGAGCACCACGGCGCGATGGTCCCTATTCGAAACGACCCTGACGCCTGGGGGAGGTCCAGGGCCACGACATCGCCAGGACGTCGTCCGAGCAGAGGTCGTATCGCCGGGGCTCGATACGAAAACACGCCGACATCCGGATCGCTCTCCCAAGGCCCCAGAATGACGATGCGGGCGGTTTCGTCATCTTTCCCGACCAAGGTGACCATGCATCCCGGCGACACCGCCGAAGTGTCCACCGTCTCCGGGTTCAGCATGCGGACGCGGGAAAGTTCAGCCTGGATCTCGTCTATCCTGGCAAGAATCCGGTCCTGCTGCTCCTTGGCGGCCTTGTATTCGAAGTTCTCCCGGAGATCCCCGTGTGCCTTCGCCTCAGCAATGGCGGCTTTGTTCTGGGGCAGCTCCACCTTGACCAGTTGCCGGAGCTCGTCCTCTTTGGTGCCCAGGCCTGCCGGGGTGGTGAAGATCAGCTCATGGGACGGTCGAAGCACAGGGAATCGGGCATACACATCGGTGAGGATCTCCTCCTTGAGACTCACGGGGAGCCGGGCCTCGCTCACGAACCGTAGGAGTGTTTCCGCCTTTTCCCGAGAGTCTTCCACCGCCCTCTGGAGCACGCGACCCTCAGCGATGAAACTGGTGACGGGGCCGACCAGACCGGACGACTCGTCCAGGAGTCCGACCAGCCGAATGGCTCGGTCCAGCGGGGCTCCGGGCAGCGGAAAGCCCTCCTCTGTCTTGCGCACCATCCAGAAGTAGGCCGCCGCCCGCTCCGGAAGGCCGCGGTGCACCTCCCATCCCAATTCGGTTCTCTCTGCCGTGTTCATTCGCCGGTTCAATGCTTCCCAGTCTGCGGCATTGCCCGACCTGAGGAACAGGTCCTTCCTGACGGCAGCGGGATCTCCGCGGCCCTCGAGGATGATCATGCCTTCCCTCCGAAGGTCCGCCGACCGAATCGCCAGCACGGTGCCGGTAGGATCTGCTGACCCCTGGATGAGGTCCTCGGCCTCAGTGCGCGCCTGGTCGTCGCCCAGATTGTCGAGGACGAGGAGCGCCTCCAGGAGGAGCGGCACATTCTTCCTCATGGAACCCAGCCGTTCGCGAAGCACCCGGCACACACCGTCCAGCAGAGCCGGATCCCGGGCGATCCTGGGTGCGGTCCGCAAGAGATCGGCGTGCGGGAGCGCCTTCAGTTCGGTGAGCGAGTCCGGAGGGAGGGGTCCTCCTGTCTCGACCCAGCGTATGCGCATGGGCTTGGCCAGGCTGATATGAAGGCGCGGGTCGTCCTTGGCGTCTGAGCGCGCCTTTGACCACCATGCTGTCCACGCATCTGTCCCGACGACAGGCTCCACCAGCCTCTTGACGTCCTTGAGGTCGGCGTCCCCTCCGAGGCTTCGCACTGCCAACCCCAGCAGCTCGATCGGCGGAAGAGCAGCCATCACGTCGGATCGGTCTACCGTCATGGCCAGGAGATGATCGGGAGACAGCGGCCGAAGCGCCCTGAGGGCCATGGCCCATGACATGCGATGCCCCCTGCGTCCAACGAAATCGAGGGCGACTTCTTCCGTGGCCGTCTCGAACTCGACAACCTTGCCGGCCCCCCACGTATCATGCAGGACATAGGCACCGGAGCGGAGGGCGTCGATTGCCTCGAACCGGTCCCACGCGTCCGCGACGGGGGTCTGGTCGAATCCGGCGAAGTCGAGCAGTCGCTGGGCGACCCGCGAATCACTGGAACGGGTCATCAGCAGTCGCCTTACGAGATGCTTGGTTTCCGCATTGGCCGGAGCAAGTCGAACGGCCTGCCGGAGTGCCACTCCGGCATCGCCATGCCTGCCCCGGGTCAGCAGTTCCCCCGCGAGGAGGTTGAGCAGCTCCACAGACCGCTTGCGGTCATGCTGCGCGGCAGCCTCTGCCGCATCCATGAATGAGGCCAAATCGACCTGGTCGGATGCCAGGCCCTCCAGCCAGGAATCTTCCAGCCTGTTCCAATCCTGTGCGTGGGCAAACTCCTTCATCTGGGATTCTCTCCCCTTTCACGTGACCATTCCATCCACACCGCCCTCACATACTCGACGTCGCGCTTCAGCTCCGGCGAGCCGGGATCCAACGCCTGTGCCCTGACGATAGCGTCCAGGGCTTCCCGTGGCGTACCACCGGCCAGTTTCTCTCGCGCCAGCTCGGCCCACACTTCGGCACTGGCCGGCCACCTGCGGACACCGCGCATGCGCAATGCGTCTGCGACTTCGCTCATTCCAAGCTCATCAGCCTGGCGTGCGCCGATCGCCAGCAGGCTGCCATCTTCCCTTCCCCCTGCCAGCGCACCCTGAAACGCGTGGCGCCATTCCGGCGCGTGGCCCAGCCGCACGAGGGGTTCCAGCATCGCCGCGGCGGCAAGGCCCGTGCAGACCCCGGATGCCGCGGCAGCGCGCAGCAGGCCGACGGCCTGGATCGGTTCCAGATCACGGGCCACCTCAGGCATCAGCCAGGGATACGATCCCGCCAGCGGCCAGGCAGCCTTCAACGCCGCTGAGGCATCACCGCCGGGGCACCAGCCCGAGAGGGTGCGCACGGCATCCTCGGGATGGCGCGGAGCCCGGGGACCGCAGAGTTCGGGTATGAGCCTGCGGGAGCGGTCGGCCCAATCGTCGTCGACTGCGGTGCCGGCGGCGACGCCCGCCACGCCCGCCAGCAGCGCGAAGAGCGCGATGGGTTCCGACCATCTGCGGCCGACCGCCACCGCAACGGCGCACGCCACCCCGAGCACGATGCCGACCACGCGCAGCGTGCTCATGCCGGCGAGGAACGGAAACGCCGCGAACGCACAAAGCGACCCTCCCGCCAGCACGGGAGTCGCCTTCCTCCCCAGCATCACCGGGAGGCTCATCACGCCCGCCCTGCGGTCGGCTGCTTCATCTGCGATATCCTTCACGCCGAATCCGAGAAAGAACGACAACCAGAGAGAGCCGAGGAGGCGGCCGGGGACCACGCGAAACACCCACTCCCGCGCGAGCACGGCGCCGCCCGCGGCGACTGCCAGCACCGCGGCAGTCGCCACGACGCCGGTGCTCAGCACCGGTAGTCGTTTGAGCCGCAGGGGCTCCCAGGAGTAGAGCGCCGCCAGCGCGAGCTGCGTGAGAAGGATGAGAAACACCGCGTACTGGACGCAAAGCGCCAGGGCCAGCCCCGTCACCGCCAGCACGGGCCAGAGGGTACGTCCAACCCGAGGGTCCATTCCCTCCCTGAGCATCCTCCGCTTGGGCCCCGCGTCGTCCCACGGGGCGTCGGCCAGATCGTTCGCCACGGCGGCGGACTGGAAGCATGCGACCTCTGCCAGCAGGAGTCCCAGTAGTGACAGCCAGTCGCCCGGCAGGGTGAATGCCTTGTCCATCCAGGGCCGCTGGAGCACCAGCGCGATCCAGACCCCAAGCCCCGCGAGACCGGCGTACACGATGCTGCGGAGCCAGCGGAACCCGCGAAACCACGCGGCGAGCGAGCGCCCGTCGGCCCGGCTCCAGACGACACAACACAGCAGCAGGCTCAGCGAGAGGTAGACGATCCCGAGCCGATGGCTCTGAAGGTTGCCGAACCCGCCGGAGTCCATCCATCCCTCGCGGCCGACACCGCCCAGAGCGGGCGCGCTGCCCAGGGCAAGGAGCCCGGCAAAAGCGGTGGCGGCGGCGGTCAACCCCCGCACCGCGCCCCGCCACGTGCCGACATAGACCAGAATGCCGACGCATGCCGCCAGTATCTCTGCCCGCATCCCCGGCGTGACCCCGGGCAATTGCCGCAGGGTCGGCGCGAAGAACCCCCGGAGTACGGTCCCGATGTCCGCAGCCGTGCCCAGGTAGCCCAGATCATAGCCTCGTCCGCCCGAGACAATGGCGTCCAGCACAGGGGGAAGCAGGGTCACGGGCCAAACCTTGCTGATGGTGGTGGCCACGGCCCCGACGGTCCTGCCGGACCACCCGTGCACGATGAGAATGAGAAGGAGAAACGCAGCGACGTAAAACGCCGGGAAGTGGATGAACAGCATCGCCTGGGAGACGCCCGGTACCGCCCGCACACCCAGCAGGTGGTCGCTCTCCATCACCCCCTCCAGAATGCCCCGGAGGAAGATCGTCATGGCCACGAGTCCGGCGAGCCCCCGCCAGGAGCCGGTGGGCGTCTCCCACCGGAGGAGGAGGCCTTTCATGACGGCTCCGCGAGCCGCACGACGCGAGTCATCGGGGCGCCGGCGCGGAACTCCGCGGCGTGAGAGCCGCGGGACGCGCGACCGGCTGATCCCGTCATTCCGCTCGATGGGTCCCTGTAGGGGAAGAGACGGCCCACACGGCCGACGCTGCAAGAAGAGGAACTGCCGCGAGAAGCAGCACCGCAGGCAGGGCGGCGCCCGGGGGCAGCACCGGCGCGACCCGCGCATCGAGCCAGGCAACGAACGCGGTGTGCGCGGACGATCCCAGCGCGTGGTAGCGGTACATCACCGGGCGTTCCTGAGGCACACCCGGGCCGGGGACCGGCCTGCAGTTGAGGAGCACCGCGGTGCCCTCAGCGCCGGCGCTGATCCTCCCCTGCACGGTGGCCATCGGGGCGAGGTTCAGGGGGGGGAACCGACCGAACAGCTCCCCGCGCCGGGGCATCAACCGCGCCGTAGCGAGAACCGCCCCCTCAGGCACCGAGACCAGGTCCAGCCGCAGGTCCGGAAGATTGCGCCCGGGGAGAAACTCCAGGCTAAGACCCGTGAGCCCCGATTGGGAGACCCGCAGGAAGAACTGGGCGACGGATCCGGGACGCAGGGTGCAAGGCAGTCGCGAGGCCTCGGCGCGCACGCGCCAGTCGACCGATGCGACGAACTGCAGCAGGAACCAGATGCCCGCCGCCGCCACGGCGAGAGCCGCGAGGCGGGGAGCAGACTTGCTCAATGCCATTGGTAGAGCCTCGGCATGACCCAGGCGATCAGCGTCGCCCAGTCGAGCACCATCACCGCGGCCAGAACCGCAACCCTCGACACGTTGCTCGTGCAGACTGCCGCCAGGCCCATAGCGCCGGCGACGGCCATCAGGGGGGCAATGGAGAGCGAGCCTACGCCGGATGCCGGCGCCCGCCAGAAACTCACCAGGCACACCACTGCCGCGGCCGATATGGGAAGCGCGAGAGATCCTTCCCCGGCGCGGGCCACTCGCACCAGCCCCGCGAGGGCAACCAGGACCACTATCCCCCATCCGGTGAGGATACCGCATGGCGCCGGATGCAGCTCGGCTGGCGCGGCGAACAGCCATGCCCGCCACCCTGGCGGAGAGGCCTCAGGGAACTCGAAGGTCAGCATCCTGAATGCCCAGAGGGCCAGTCCGAGCAGGCTCAGAGCAATGGCGGCCAGACGCGCGCCACGATGCAGCGCCCCTCGCGGACAGGCCCGTGCAGCAGCGAGCGCGACCAGGGTTGCCAGGCATGCTGCTGCACCCTGGGGATGGATCGAGGAGATCGCCAGGCCGGCCAGCGCGGCCCAGAGCGCCGCCCACCAGGCCTGTCGCATGACCTGCACGACGCAGAACACCCACCCGGCCCACAACGCCGCCAGCAGCGGGGACGGGCCTAAGGTGGCGGCGCCGAAACCGGCCGGGGGGCCGAACATGATCAGGGCCATGCCCGTCACGGGTATGAACCCATCCCCCGGAAGCCCGGCCCGGAGCGCGCCGGAGGTCAGCAGCGCGGCAAGGACTAAGAGCCCGATACCCAGAGCCCGAAGCATGATCCAGCGCCATCGAAAGTCGATGCCCCGCAGACCCCGGAGCACCCGACCCGCCAGCTCATGGTAGGTCGATCGGGACGTAGCCGAGAGGTCTCCTGGCACGAGCACCGTATCATCCAGCCCGGAGAGGGTCTCGTCCAGCTTCCTCCGGTCGCCGTCGCTCCGCACCGGCAGCCGGCCCGATTCCATCCGGGAGAACCGCGCCAGTTCGGCAAGGTCTTTGGGGACGAGGGGCCGGAGGCTCTGATCCGAGGTCAGATCGGCCCGGGCGATGGCCCCATACTGGGCATTCTCATCGGGGAGCGAGCCGGGGGGCAGCCAGAGCGCCCATGCCGCCTGCTTCGCCACGGCGGCCACCAGCACCAACGCTCCGAGGCGACGCACGGAGAGGCTCATCGGCGGTTCGCTCCTGTCTCTACATCAATCAGGGCCACCACGAGGGCGCGGCGGATCGAAGACCGGGTGACACTCCTACAACATCGGGGATTGCCCCCAAAGTACGGCCGGGGAGGCATCCCGTCAGGTGTCACAATGCGACGCGCACCCGCGGCGGTCAGTCGCCGCGTAGAAGCTCCTCGAGCCGTTCCGCCGCCTCCTCCACGGGCACACCGTGGGTGACCGGAACGCCCCGGCGGTACAGCGCGACTTTCCCGGGGCCCTCGCCCACGCATCCGACGTCGGCGCCCTGCATCTCCCCCGGACCGTTCACCACGCACCCCATGACGCCGATGGTGAGCCCCTCCCTCGCCCCAAGCCGCGCCCGCACCTCGGCCGCCAGGCGCGGCACATCGATGCGACACCTGCCGCATTGCGGGCAGGCGATGAGATGGGCGCGCCACTCCCCGGTGCCCACGCCCTGGAGGATGTCCAGCGCATCGTCGCGGTCTTCGTCCGACGTGCCGCCTCTGTCCAGCTCGAGCCGTTGGAGCAGGCCCGCCTCCACGAGCTGCGCCACATCCATCAGCGCCCTGATGAGATCGGTATCGCTGCGCACCGACACCTCCCACGTGAGCGGCACGTCCACGCGGGCCAGGGCCTCCGTCAGTGCGGCGTCCCCTCCGGGTCGCCCGCCGGGAAGCGGGAGTTGCACCTCGCTGACGAAGCGCGGCAGCTTCGGGGAAACCACCAGGTCTTCCAGAATGGCGGCCAGGTCTCCCGGGGAGGCGGGCGCGGCGTCCACACGCAGCACCACTGGCTCCCCGGAGAGCGACTGAAGGGAGTCCTGCGCCACCACACGCAGCGCCGTGCCGGCAACCGGATCGTGGATCCGGTCGCCCATGCCGATCCTCGTCCGGGTGTGGGGTCCCCGGTGCGGGGAGGCCGCGCGGATCTGGACACCCCGGACTGCCGCCCGGCCCACTCTGGCCCCGGGCACCGTGAGCGGCCTGATGGCCGCGATCATGGCCGCGGCAACCGGCATCTCCTCCTCCGGCGGCTCGGCGAGGCTCACGCGAATGGTGTCCGCAAGCCCTTGGCGCAGAAGGAGCCCGACGCCCACCGCGCTGCGAGCCCGCCCCTGGAGCCCGAATCCGGCCTCGGTGACACCCACATGCAGCGGA
This sequence comes from Candidatus Eiseniibacteriota bacterium, assembly GCA_025453925.1. Taxonomy (GTDB): domain Bacteria; phylum JAFGKV01; class JAFGKV01; order JAFGKV01; family JAFGKV01; genus JAFGKV01. Next base: position 8,717 of record JALOPK010000083.1, read on the forward strand.
TAGTCGCAGGTGCCGGCCATACGCCTGTTGGCCTCGACCACCTCCCAGGGATTGGAGGACTTCAGCGAGATCACCAGATCGTCGAAACCCTCTTCCTCCGCCACCCTCACGTACTCCAATGCGGACTCCACCAAGGCGTCCACCCCCGTGCCAAGGTGGTCAACGATCCGCCTCGAGAGGCTGCCCTGATTGACGCCCACCCTGACCGCCTTCTTGCGGGCGGAGGCGTCCCGGAACAGCTTCCGCAGGGAGCCGAGGTCGTCGTGCGCCGGTGTGGTGGACCCCAACTCGCGGCTTCGAGGGGCTTCGAGCAGATTCCCCGGGTTGACCCGCACCTTGTCGACAAAGGGCATCGCCTCCAGGGCCATGGCGAGGGAGAAATGGATGTCGGCGATGAGAGGGATGGGCGTCGCGTGGGCCAGGCACCGGGTTCGCAGTGAGGGCAACGCCCGCAGGGATCGCCTGTCGGGGAGGGCGACCCGCGCGAGTCGGGCGCCCCGTTCATGGAGGCGGAGTATCTGGTCCCACGTCGCGTCGACGTCGTGGGTCGGGGTGGAGGTCATTGACTGCAGCACCGGCTCGTCGCCCCCACCGATTGCCACCCCCCCGACGGTGACCTTTCTGCTCACCCGTCGCACCGGATCACCTCGCGGCCGCGCGGCATGTGGTGGCGCCCGCTAACGGATGAGCGAAACCGGTGATGTCAGCGTCGGGCCGTCGCCCGTGATCACCAGGAGGTAGATTCCCGGCGGCTGGCGTCTGCCGTCGGCGCCATGCCCGTCCCAGCGAAGGACGTGGGCGCCCTCGTTCATGTGACCCTGATTCACCATCGCGATTTCCCGCCCCGTGATGTCGTACACCGCGGCGCGGACATGACGCGCGGCCCGGAGCCTGATGGTCCACGCGGTGGATGTCGCGAAGGGGTTGGGCGCGGCCGGCCGAAGTTCCGCCTGGGAGGGCCTCGGCGGCTCGGAGACCGGCACGACCGATGCGTCGACGAACGAAAGGTCCATGACGGCCGGATCGTTCACACCAAGCTCATACGGGGGATCGGAGGCGCGATGGAGATAGTAGTCGGTCAGGGGGGAGAGCCCGAGGCCCTGGCGCTGTTCGTTGATGATCTGCTGCCCGAGATGCTCGATCACGCAGGGGTCGGTGCCGAAGAAGAGCCTTCGAGGCGTGCCACCGGGGAAGAGCGTCCAGTTGTCGGGGCCGCCGTCCAGCCCGCTCACATAGGTGCCGAAGAGCCCGTCCAGGAGAACGAGCGCGGTTTTCTCCCTGATGCCGTGCGCCGCATTGATGGCGAGCAGGCCGTCGTAGTTTCCACACCAGCTGGAAGGGGCCACGCTACCGTAGTGGTTCTTCATTCCCAGGGTGAACTCGTTGGAACCATGATTCTTCACCACGGGGCAGTTGATCAGGAAGTCGGCCTCGGCGATGAAGCGTGAAAGCTCCGACTGCTGCCCCGGGGTCGGGATCATCACACCTGAGTTGCAGTCATTGTCGCTGGAGAGGACGACGCCGGGGAACCGATCCGCGGTGTACCCGTGAGACGGCAAATCGTGTTGATCGAAGATGGCGATGTTGGCGGGGGAAAAAGACCCGCCCAGTGTCTCAGTGAGACGGTTCACTAGGGCCTGTACCACCTCCCACCTGGTCCAGCAGTGGGTGGTGCCCGCGATGAGATTGATCTTCACGGCCACCTTGCTCTGCGCGTTCAGGCCCGGCAGCAGGCGCTCCAGGGCGGACACGGGGTTCCCTTCCCCGGAGAGTGCCTCGAGGCCGCGGTCCATCATCTGCTGCACCGCCTCGACATTGACCGTGCGCCCCGTTGTGGCACCGGGATGCCACACCGTGACCCCCTTGCCGGGGTAGAGCCCTCCGCCTCGCCAGGAAGGCCCGGCGCGCACCGCATTTCTCGCGCCCACCAGACCCACACCCACGGCCGCCGCGGCAGCGCCGATGAATCTCCTTCGACTGATCCTGAACATGCATTTCCTCCGAGCAGGCAACCCGCCCCCATTTCGTTACGAGCAATGTCCGTGCCGGTTGCCCGTCGCGCAACCCGGGCGACGCGGAGACTGAGGATGACCGCCTGGAATCCTTCATCGAGCTGATGCGTGTGCGCTGGATCGTTCCTGAGAACTCGCGGTCGGCCGCCAGACGCCGATCCCGCAGGTCCCGGGCACAGGCTGCCTCGCATGGCGCCTCCCGCAATCCTGGCGCCGGTTCGGGTGCACGGTGGTCGCTGCCTCGTTCACGATCGTTCGGAGCTCGTCGCCCTCCGCGCCCCTGCGTCTCTGCGCGGGGCTCCTTCTCCGCCCTATCCCGGCCGCAGGGCAGGCAGCGCGGCGATGCGTGTGATACCACCTCGACATCCGTCATAGGGCAAAGGATGCCGTGTGTGTGCGATGGTCCTTGCGAGTCCATGCGAGGACAGAGCAATCCCAGTCGCAGCGGGGATCGCCACGTCCGCAGGACCTCACGCCGCCAACCCAGACGC
>JALOPK010000407.1 GCA_025453925.1 Candidatus Eiseniibacteriota bacterium
CCTCCGCAGGGGGCGATGATCCCTCCCGGGATCGGGCCTTGCCGTGTGCTCGGCGCACCGAGATCTTGTCAGTCATGTTCTGCAGTTGGCCATGACGGCGGGTGAGGACTCATCCTCGATGGTCCGCCGCGCAAGCTTGCCGCGGGCTCGGCTCGCCGCTGATCGAACATCCCAAGGAGGATTCGGGAATGCCTGACATGCCGGTATCCAAGATCATGGAGCTCGCTTCGAAAGGCCGCGACGATGTGGTGAGGTATCTCCAGCAACTCATCGCCGTGCCCTCGATGAGCGGGCAGGAAGAGGAAGTCATCGAGCGCGTCGGCGTCCTGATGCGGGAAGTTGGCATCCGGCAGGTGAGGGTCGACCGCCTGGGCAACATCATCGGCGTGCTCGGGAAGGGTCCGAGAATCCTCGCATTCGATGCCCATGTGGACACGGTCGACGTGGGCGATCTTGATGCCTGGGAGATCAAGCCGTTCGAAGCAGTGGCCAAGGATGGGTTCGTGTTCGGCCGGGGGGCAGCCGACCAGAAGGGCGGGATGGCATCGATGATCCTCGCCGCTTCCATTCTGGGTCAGATCGGGCTGCCCGAAGGCATGACCGTGCTGCTAGTGGGCAGCGTCATGGAGGAGGATTCAGACGGTCTCTGCTGGCAGTACCTGGTGAATGAGGAACGGTACATCCCCTCATGGGTCGTGCTTACGGAACCTACCAACCTGGCGGTGAATCACGGCCAGCGCGGCCGGGTCGAAATCGAGATTGCGACCATGGGGCGTTCCGCCCACGCCGCCTCGCCGGAGCAGGGCACCAACGCCGTGTACCTGATGACCCCCGTGATCAACGCGGTCCGCAAGCTCGGGTCGAAGATGAAGGACGATGGCTACCTCGGGAAGGGTACCGTGGCGGTCACTGAGATCATCTCTCGGGCGCCATCGCTCTGCGCTATCCCTGATCTTTGTCGCATCCACCTTGATCGTCGGTTGACGGCAGGGGAGACGGACAAGACGAGCCTCGACGAGATTCGCGCACTGCCCGAGGTCCGCGCGGCCAATGCGGAGGTGTCCATCCCCGACTACTCGAAGCCGAGCTACCGTGGATACCACTACATGGTGAAGAAGTACTATCCGGCATGGGTGCTCGATCGCGACCACTCCCTGGTGCAGGCCGGGCTCCGCACCGCGGAGAGCCTGCAGGGCTCCGCCGCGCGTCTTGGGACGTGGAACTTCAGCACCAACGGCGTCGCCACGCAGGGCATGTTCGGCATACCCACCATTGGATTCGGGCCGTCCGAGGAGAAGTACGCCCACACGCCGGACGACCGGTGCCCGATTGATCATCTGGTGACCGCCGGGGCGTTCTATGCCCTACTGCCGTGGATCTTGGACGGGCTCGTCCCTGCACCACCGCCGACGGAGAGCGTGGAGAGCGCTGACCGTGGATAGGAGCAGGCCTTGCGCGCGTCGCGCGGCCTGGCTGACCGCCGGTGCGTTGCTTTCCATTGTCCAGGTCGCCAATGGGCTCACTCCGTCACGGTGTCTCACCCGCCAGATTGATTCCGTCTTCCCGCGCGAATCGCCTCTCCACAGAACCGCTCCCGCAGAGGGCAGGCGGGGGCCTCCCCCGAACCCGCAGGTCGGCCAGGAGTGGCTCTGGTACGTCTGGGACCTTGGCGGCTATCCGGAGGCTTCATTGCTTCCCTGCACGGTCAGGGGCCTGGGTGAACACTGCTACGTCGTGGTGGAGAACTCTCAGTGGGGCGTGACCGTCGATCAGCAGGATGTGGACGCGATCCTCGATCGGTTCAACGAGTCCTCGCCAGGCGCGACCCCGAACCTGGGCATCTACGACATCAACACCCAGGCGTTCGGCGAACCCCCGGACGCCCTGGACAACGATCCCCGGATCTATCTCTTCTACTATGACTTCGGCATCAGCGCCGACGGTTTCTTCTGGATCTTCGACCAGTACCCGGACGGCAGCCAGTCATTCGAATCCAACGAATGCGAAGTCATCTACATGAACAGCGGAGCGGCCGATCCGGGGGGCGACTACCTGCTGGCGGTCGCCGCGCATGAGTTTCAGCACATGATCCACTTCGCGCAGGACGCCAACGAGGACCCGTGGGTGGACGAAGGAATGGCCGAGCTGGCGATGCACCTCTTCGGCCATCCGGACGCCATCTCGGGATTCCCCTCCAATCCCGACAACAATCTCACCAGCTGGAACGGTTCCTGGGCCGACTACATCAAGGTCTACCTCTGGAGCCTCTACGCATTCGAACACCATGGCGGGCTTGATTTCACCTGGGCCGTGCTGCACGAACCGGCCAACGGCATCCCGGGGTACAACGCCGTCCTGGCGGATCTGGGGTATGCCGAGACATTTGCCGATGTCTTTCTCCGCTGGACCGTGGCCAACTTCATCGATGACACCTCGTTTGCCGACGGTCTCTACGGTTACTCGACCACGGATCTTCCGCCGTTCAGCCATACGCTTCACGTCGATTTCCCCGTGGGTCCCATAGCGCGTTTCGTGAATCACTGGGCTGCCGACTATGTCGTATTCCGCGATGGAACCGCCTTGTCGTTCTCGTTCGACGGGGCCGACAACGATGCTTTCATGCTGGAGGCTACCTCCCGCAATACGGGCACCACACTGGCAGTGGCCGCGTATCCCCCCGGCCCCGGCCAGACCGCATCCTTCGGTCTCCCCGATTTCGGTGTAGGCTATGAGGATGCCGTCATCGTGATCTCCAGCGTCGCAGCAACCGGTTCCGGGACGTATCAGTATCAGGCCCAGGCTTCCGCCCCCGGTATTCCGCCGATCACCGATCTTGTCCCCGCGGCCGTGAATGGCGATGTGGTGCTGACCTGGTCTCCCCGACCGCGCGCCGCGGAATACGCCGTGTATGCCTCGGCTCAACCGTTCTTCGCCACTGACGGCGTGACGCCGTGGACGGTCACCACGACCTCGTACACCCACGTGGGAGCGGTGCAGGCCGGTTCTTCCTGGTTCTACGTGGTACGCGGCCAGAACGCATTCGCGGAGTCCATCGACTCCAATCGCGTGGGCGCGGCGACCACCGCGGCGGATCTGCCGGCGCGGTGACCCCGGCGGCATCCTCTCCGGGACGCGTCGTGACTTGCACTCCGGCTTAGGTCCGTGCAGTTTGCGTGCTCTCCTCGTGTGAACCCGACCGCCCCGGCCACCGGAGGTGACCCGTGATTGGGAGTAGCGATCCCCACGCCTCCTGCGTCTGAATCGGCATAAGACGCTTCGTCCATTC
>JALOPK010000408.1 GCA_025453925.1 Candidatus Eiseniibacteriota bacterium
CATGGATCCCAGCCGGATTGCCACGGTCTGGGGTGACGAAGTGTCAATTGTGCACGCAGTCGATGACGCCACCATCATCTGCGAGCCCGGCAGGCCCGTTACATTCACGCCCGTGGCCATCGACCAGCTCATCCATGGCGCTGTGTACGACCTGGCACGGCATGCCCTGGTTGCTCCGGGGACATACTTCCAGCCGGTGCTGGAATTCCCCTCGCCACCGGTTTATGCGGAGATCCTCCTGGACGGAAGTCTTGAGAGCACCGGTGAACTGGGTGAGATCCTCATCACGGGCATGAATACCGACGATGACAACTGGTGGCAGGGGGACTTGGGGCAGGCGCCCGGGCAGAGCATCGTGCCTCGGTCCGTGATCATCCCGCGATTGTGGAGCGATTCCGACTTCTTCGCCAACCGGTGGATCGGCGGCATGTACGGGGTCGCCACGCACCCCGGCTTCCTCGGCATCTGGCTGGATGAGAGCTGTCTCACCGGGACGACGCCGAGCGGGATGCTGCGAGTCGACCGCCTCACCTACGTGCTGGAATCGTCACGCACGACCCATGCCGGCATCGCCGACAACCGGATCCCGGGCTTCATCGGTGCGCGATTCCACGCCCTCGGGCCGGGTGACAGCCTGGATCTCGGGGCGCTGGAGGTACGCCCACTTCCGGGTGACGAGCCGCCCGCCCTTGAGTTGCGGGGCGTGTTCCCTTTCCCGGTAACCACAGAGGCAGAAGTCCGGTTCTCGTGTCCCGCGCCAGGGGAAGCCACACTCACGGTGTGGGATCTGGGCGGCCGGCTCGTGAGTCGTTGCGCATGCCTGCCGGTCGCCGCCGGCGCCACCACGGTTACGTGGCGGGCGACCCTCCCCAGCGGAACCTACTGCCTGGCGTTGCAGAAGGGCTCCGCCCGGGCAACAACCCCGATCGTCGTCACACGATAAGTTCTGGCCCCTCGCGGGGTCGGTCGAAGAGGCCGAGGCTGTGGTCATGGCCTGACAGGTGACGGGTTCCTCTCAATCGCTCCTGCGTGGACAGGACTCACCTGGCTCTATCACGGCAGCAGTCTGGACAGCACACAGGAGAAAGGGCAGGGGAAGACCGGGACGGATCATCCTGCCGCGTTGGTCAACGCGGTTGACGATACCCCCACCCGACCGGCGTCATCACTTGTTGCCGTACTCCTCGCGCGTGGCAACTCGCCGAAGTCCACGGAGCCGTTATGAACCGTCCTAGAGTGCAGGAATGCAATGCAATGTCTGCTCCCGCTTGCCCGTAGCGCGCCTTGTTCACCGATTCCTCACCGAGAATGCGGTCTCACCCTCTCGTCGCCCCCTCGCGGAGGGTGACTGCGGTCTATCGGGTATCGACCATCGCTCGGCCCCACGTCTTGTGATAGCTCTCATCGCCAAACCCCGGGCACATAGCCCGCGACTCCGCCAGAAAGGACCGGTAACCGCGTCTCCGGTCGCACAAGGCAACGGCGCGCTCGTACAGAGCCTGGGCACGCTTCAGGGCCTCATCTCTCTGTGCGCGGTCCCAGCGTCCGGCCAACTCGTCGAAGTCCTCCGACTTCCCGGCCCTGTCCAATCTGCGAGGTCCAATCACGAAATCCACCGCGAGGTCGAGCAACTCCGTCGGGGGCACCGCACTTTCCTGAGCTTCCAGGAGTGAGCGCACGGTCTCCTCGGCCGTGGTGAGGTTGACTCCGGTCTTCTGGCGCAGCAGGGAGAGGGCCGCGACCTTCCCTCGCCGGAGCAGGACCTCTCGAAGCTCGGCTCGATCCTCGTCGGTGAGGGGAATGAGCGATTCCGCGTCTCGTGGTCTGTCCTGCCCTGTTGATTCGCTTCCGTCCAACGGGCGGGCAGGGGCTGAGGCCTGTGCGAGCGAGTCAATGGTCTCCATGGCCTCCTTGATCTCCATGCCGGTCTTCTGGCGCAGCAGGGAGAGGGCCGCGACCTTCCCTCGCCGACATAGTGTTCCGAGGATTTCCTCTCGATCTCCGTCACTCAGATGAGCGTTCACTTGACCTCCTGCAATCCGGTCAGGGGCGTCAGTGTGACTGCTGACTCGTGTTCACGCATAGTACCACAAGCGCGAGTATCATTCACGTTTCACGAAGAACCCGCTTCACGGAAAACCCGACGACACGCCGGCGGTGGGACCAATGGGTGCGCCCGCGAACCTCGCTCGCCTACGGCGCAAGCCACCGGGTCGGCGTCTCACTTCTGTCCCGTGCGCCGGCGACCATCACCGCACCCCGCTTCGATGACTGCCGAAGTCCGCAAATCGCGGTATCCCTCTGCCGTCCAGGCCGCTCGACACGTGTCATCAGACCGCTGCACCCCTTCGGGATTCTGCGCCTCACCGCACGACTCCTCCATTCGCTCCACCTCGCCGTCCATCCGTCGCTTACCCCCAGTTCCTGTGCAGCGACTCCGCCTGGAAGTCGCGAATCCATCTACCTCCTCTTTCTCCGTTCTGCAGTTCTTAGACTCAACAGCGATCCTGCTCCCCTTGGCGGAGCGCTTCCCACCTCCCGGTGGCGGGTTGGCGAGGTCGTGACCGACGCCATCCGCGTCTCGATTCCGGTCGATGCTCCTGCCGGCGCCTATCGCGCCTTCACCGGTCTCTGAGCATCCGGGGCCGAGAGGAGCCGGCTCTGGTCCGGCTGCGCTCACGCCGATTTCACACCGAGGGGTGAGAAGAGGAGCCCCCGGCATGATCACGACTTGACACGGGTGAACACAAACATCGTCGAGGCCTGACGCCGCCCTACCACACCCGCTACCCACCGGAAGAATCCGGGACGTCTTGGCCTGTCCATTGTCCATGTTGAGATCGTTGCGATAGCCAGAGAGACTCGGCAGACCTCCCTGGATGGTGGGTCACGGCAGGGAGGCTGGCGCCCGGGAGCTTTCAGGTTGCGCCTAAACCGGCCGCGCAATACCCTGCCTCCGTCAACGTACACTCACTGGTCCGTATCTGCCCTGTCCAGACACGTCTCGGCCTGAGGGGTTCTCACGTCGGGGATCTGTTCGGTGGCGGCACAGGGCAACTGATGCGGCTATCATCGTGCGGAGTCCTTCTGATGAGTCACGGCAGCACGTTCCTGGAAATCGCTGCGATTCTGATCCTCGCGACGCTGCTCGGGATAATTGGCCAGCGGCTTCGCCAGCCCTTGCTGATCATGTTCCTGGCGACGGGCATTCTCGCCGGTCCATCATGCCTGGGCATAATCAAGAGCTACGGGCAGATCGAGCTCCTCGCTCATATGGG
>JALOPK010000409.1 GCA_025453925.1 Candidatus Eiseniibacteriota bacterium
GAGTATCCGCCCGGGCCGACGATGGAGGCGGTCGCCTGAGCCCTGCGGGAACGAACGGCGCCGCTCCGGAGATGGCCGAATACCAGCCCCAGCCGGCCGTTGCCCGGAAGTCCTACGGCCATGTCGACCGTCCCCTCATCCTCCGATCCGCCCCCCCCCGTGCCGCTCCAGTCGCGCTCCCAATCGACGGGCCTCGCTCGCCCGGGCGACACGAACCCGGCACCCTGGGACCTCCACACTGCCTGACCCTGCCACCATGGCAGCACCCCCCCCTCTCGGCGGATGGCGAGGTGCGCTTCCGCAGCTCCTCGCGTGTTGTCACCATCGTCCAGGGGCGAGAAGGTGTTGGCATCCCGCACGGCGACCGCAGCTTCACCGTCGAACTGAAGCCCTTCGCCGCCTATGAGGAGCCCAAGCACGGCAGTGCCGTGGGACCGGGGCGCAGGCAGCGCACGGGATACGACATACTCGCCATGACCCGGGCCGACATATGACCATGTCGAGGCATCCCGGCGGACGTAGTCTCCACCAACGGCACGATAGAAGGTCGCCTCGAAGGAACCGCCTTCCCCGGCGGGATCACCGCTCCACCCCATGTGAATCCCGGCTTCGTGGCGGGCCTCGCGGCGGGAGCCGCCGGGGACCAGGATGATGTCGGTGCGGCGGGCGTAGGGTCCTCCACCTCCGCTCTCTGCCCGCGCCGTGAAGATGCCGCCGTTCGGCCCATAGTACTCATAGCGCAGGCCGGCGCGACGATAGGATCCACTGCCCGGTCCCACCGAGTCGAACTCCGCGGTCCATCCTCCGCCCTCGGAGGGAATGAGAAAGGAGACATGCAGCGTATCATAGGTACCGGCCGCGGTTCCGACGAACCGCCAGCTCGGCACCACAGCCCGGCCCGGGTCGTCCCCCGCCGCACGCAACGCTTCCCGATCGCCATCCGTAAGACTCCAATCAAGCGGCGACGAGGGATCGTCAACCTCCCGGAATAGGCCGAGTCGCACGGTGACCCCGTCGAACATCTCCCGTGCTCCCGCCACGGTGTATATGCTTCTTCTGTAGTTCTCGGAGGTGTACTGGAAGTCCACGACGACGCGGGAGACGGATGAGATCACCCGTCGGCTGGTGAAGGTGATCTCCCCCGTGGTGTAGTCGATGGTGTAGTCCTTGTCGCTTCCCCGCACGGCCAACTCCCCATCCAGGTAGACGCGTTCGGTGCCGGCCAGCACCGTCACGTCGCCCGAGGCGGCCGGGAGCATACGCCCCAGCGAGTAGGGGCCCTGTGTGCCCTCCGCGCCCACGAATTCGACACTGACGTACGTCCCTCTGGTGGATGCGGCCGCCCCGGACCCACGCCAGCCTCCCCCCGAGAACACCCCTGCGACGCCCTGCATCTTGCGTTCAATGCCCAGGAAGCGAAAACCTTCGGTGGCAATGGAACAGTCCCCCACGCTCAGGCGGCTGTCCCTCCGCCGTAGCTCGATGACCACCCGATCCAGGTCTCGCAATTCCTGTGTCGTGCCTTCCGGCTGGATCTGCGTGGACTCATCGCTCAGGGACGCACTCACTTCGATATCCCCCGCCAGGGTGCCGGCGAGCTGAACCTGGAGCGCCTGGTCAAGACTCGGGTCACGACCTGAGCCGAATCGCACGCCGATGGTCTTCGTTCCCGCAACACGGATTTCGCCTTCGCTGGACAAATCCGCCGGGTACCCACTCACCGCCTCCGCGGGAAGCGCGACGGGCGCCATCTCCCCGGGCAAAGGTGGAACCCGCCTCCGCATGTGAGACGGTATTCCCAGCGGCAAGAACCGGTAGCGGACGATGGCCACGCTGTCGGCCAGGCTCGGCATGAAGCTGAGCCTGCCGCGGAAGGGATCGGTGCGGTAGTCGTCGCCCGCACGCAGCCCGGAATCGGCCACGGTGACGGTGAGCGACGACCACACAACGAACGAGTCGGTCAGCGCCACCTCCCGGGGAAGCGGGGGGCCGAGACGCATGACCCGCTGGATCCCCGGCGCGGCGAACGAGGCATCGGCGGAGAACAGAAAGAGGATGGCCAACATGGCACAGGGGCGAACCGGCCAGCCCATCGGTCGCCCGTGACGGTCAGTCATCCGCCGGCGGCAATGCCGCCCTACGGTACCTCAGGCAGAGCAAGCCGGAGGATGCGGTGGCCCGCCCGGTCCGCCACGAGAAGGCTCCCATCGCCTGCAAAGCACACCGCGGAGGGCTCGAACGCCTCGGGACACACCCACGGATGCACCACGCCGGACCACGCCGTCCCCTGGAAGAGCCGCACCACATGCCCCTCCTCATCGACCACCGCCCCCAGCCCGTCCGCTCGGAGTGTCAGCCTGCCCGGCGTTCCCGTCACCGACACCCTCGCGAGTTCGTTCCCGTGAAGATCGAGCAATCGGATCTCGCCGCCCACCTCGTCACCCAGAGCGAGAGTGCTCCCGTCGCACGCCAGACCTGACGCAAGCAGAACCCCCGAGGCCTCGTTGCCGGGGCCGCTGAGCCGGCGAAGCCCGTCGAACGGATCCGTGATGACAATACCCCCGGATCCCTCGTCCGCGACAAACACCCGTCCATCGGGAAGAGACGCTAGAGCCCTCGGCTTCCACGACCACGCCTGAAGGCCTTCCGGCAGGGTGAGTTCGCTCACCGGAACACCGTTCCTCGTAACCTTGAGCAACCGTGACGCATCGGTATCGGCCACATAGATGTACTGACCGCCGGGATCGGTGACCGCGATGCGGTCTGTGAACTCTATCCCCCCCTGCCCGCTGTTGCCGAAGGAGTCCACCCGCCTTCCGCCGGTAGTGAAGAAGTGCAGCCGCGCAGGGCCTTGGTCAGCGACCCAGAATCCCCCGCGGGGGCTCCACGCAATATCCTCGGGAGCGTGGAGGATCCCTTGGTCCACCAAAATCTCCAGCGAGTCAACCGTGACGGTATCGATCACCGCCGCCATGAAGATCGCGAACAGGATCACCGCAGGACGAACTCCACCGTCACCACTCCCTCCGCATCGGCCGCGCCGGAGGCGGGGGCGAACCGCCACTGCCTGAGGGCGCCAAGGGCGGCCTCATCCAGCAGGGGATGGGCCTTGAGCGCGAGCGTGGCAGTCCGCACCGTGCCGTCGGCGCGCACTGCCAACCTGACTTTGACCACGCCCCCGCTCGACGCCTGCGGGGGGAATGCCGGATTCACGAGGTGCACCAGTCTGCGCGTGGAGAGGGTACCCTCGACGCGAACA
>JALOPK010000410.1 GCA_025453925.1 Candidatus Eiseniibacteriota bacterium
GGTTCCGCTGCCCACCCGTCCCATGGCTCCGATGCCGGGCGCCGTTCAGATCGTCCAGGAGGCCGGGTTGCCCGGTGGTCAGGTTCAGGTCCTCGACACCGGCAGGAACCCCGGGTACCCCTTCTTCATTGCGGGCAAGGCCGGTCACCGGCCCCCCAAGCCGCCTCTGGACACCCTCCATGACGGCGGGCTGCCGAGGCACATCATCACCGGCGGCGTGGGGAACGAACCCACACTGCACGTGGAAAGCCGGCTGAGCATGGACAAGCAGCTCGTTGCGGTGACGGCCCAGGCGGTCCCGGAGACGGGCACGGCCATCGAGCAGGTGGCCATGGACTTTCATTCCCGGCGTTTTCATCCCACTTTCCTTCCCGATGGAACCCCCGTGGGAGATGCCGTGAACCCCAACGCGGGCTTCAAGACCAACGGTCTTCCCGCCATTGCCGGGGCGCCGTTCGCCGACCCGTGCATCGACGATGCGGGGCTTCCGGCCGGGGTGGCCTCGAGGCGTCAGATCCAGGCTGCGGCCTTTCAGCTCGACATGGTCATGAACAAGCTGGGCTGGCATTTTCCGCAGTCGCGCATCCTGGCCCACTGGCAGGACGTGGGGGACATCCTGAACCGGGTCAAGCCCACCGAGCCCTTCTTCTTCCGGGCCAATTCGGGGGACTGCATCGAATTCTTTCATACCAACCTGGTTCCCCATGTCTATGAAGCGGACGACTACCAGGTGCGCACCCCGACGGATGTCATCGGGCAGCACATCCACCTCGTCAAATTCGACGTGACCTCCTCGGACGGGTCGGGAAACGGCTTCAACTACGAGGACGGAACCTTCAGCCCATTGGAGGTGCAGGAGCGCATCGCGGCCATCAATGCGGGGCAGGGCGGTCTGAACGGCCAGGCCCTGGTGGCCCAGCCTCACCCCTTCTTCCAGAACCTTTCCTTCCCCGGCCTGGACACCCTGGGGGCCCAGACCACCATCCAGAGGTGGTATGCGGATCCCACGGTGACCAACCAGGGAGTGGACCGAACCCTTGGAACCGTGTTCACGCACGATCATTTCGGACCTTCGACCCACCAGCAGGCCGGCCTGTACGCATTTCTCGGAGTTGAGCCCAGGGGTTCCTCGTGGCGCGATCCCGAGACCGGCGCTCCTTTTGGAGTGAGGGAGGACGGCGGTCCGACGAGCTTCCGCGCCGACATCATCACCGGTTCCGATGGCTCCGACAGTTACCGCGAGTTTTTCATGTTCCTTGCGGATATGCAGCCGGCTTACGCCGAGGGGCCGCTTCAGCCCATCGAAGACCCGGCGCATGCAGCGGTCTTTGGGGAAGCCGTGGTGGGTCATGGCAATCATGAACTGGCCATCAGACCGGCGGCCCTTGAAGAAGCGGCTTTGCCCATTGTTGTGGAAAAGGCTCAGGTGTGCCCCGACGGCGTGAATACGCCACCGTGCCCCGAGGCCATCATGGCGGCCGACGAGGGGACCATGCTGGTGAACTACCGCAATGAGCCCGTCGCCCACCGCATTGCCAATGCGGCGCTGAATGGGCAGGCGGTGGGCCGGGCCGGCGACCTGGGTTTTGTGTATCGGTCGGATGTGACACGCGAAATCCCCGAGCTGAACGCGCAGCCCAACTTTTTCACCAATCCGCTCACGCTGGGAGTGAGCCCCGGGGACCCGTTCACGCCGCTCCTCCGGGTCAACCAGGGCGACAAGGTGACCATTCGACTTGGTGTGGGTGCACACGAAGAGTCGCACAACGCCACATTCCATGGACTCAGATGGCTTCTGAATCCGGCTTCGCCCAATTCGGGATACCGCAACCATCAGCACCTGGGCATCGCGGAGCACTTCGAGCTGAAAGCACCCATCGTTCCCGCCGAGCATACGGGGGCGGAGCCGGTGGATCACCTCTACAAGCTGGGTGCGGCCACGGACAGCCAGTGGAACGGGGCATGGGGCCTGATTCGAGCTTACAACCGGGACGGCTCGGACGAATTGCTGCCGCTTCCCAATAACCTGCCGAGGCCGGTTGCCATCTCCAACGCCAATGAATTTGACGGGGTGTGTCCCACGAGGGTGCGGGGAAGGGGCAGATCCCGAGTCAGAAGCTACGACGTGACGGCAGTCACCGCGGCCGATGCGCTGCCCCTGGCCTCGCTCTCGGGGATCAACCTGGCTCTGAATCCCGAGCTCGGTCGGGACATGGGGACGCTCATCTACAACAGCCGTGCGGGCAACCCGGCCTCGCTGGTGCTGGGTCCTCTCAGCGATCCGGGGGCCATTCTTTACGTCAGGACTTCGGATCTGGATGACAATGGGAAGCTGCTTCCGGGGGTTCCCGTCGAGCCTTTGATTCTGAGGGCGGCGGCTGGGGAGTGCATCGAGGTGACCTTGCGCAACCGGCTGCCTGCGGACCCCGTGGATCTCGTCGACCAGGCGGGCTTCAGTCACTTTCCGCCCATCGTGGACGGGTTCAACGCCAACCAGGTGAAAACGTCCAAGGAGGTCGGCCTCCATCCGCAGCTGGTCGCCTATGACCTGTCGCTGGCCGACGGGACCAATGTCGGAGGCAACCGGGGGGCGGACGGCGTTGCGAACAAGCAGACGGCGGGTCCCGGCGAGAGCATCACCTACCGGTGGTACGCGGGGATTCTCACGCAGGGCGAAGACAACCGGTTGACGGCGACTCCCGTGGAATTCGGCGCGACAGGCCTGATTCCCGCCGATCCCATGAAGCAGGCCGGAAAGGGTCTTGTCGGCGCCCTCATCATCGAGCCTCCCAGGGCCAGGTGGAGGGAGGACCGGGGCTCCCGGGCGTCGGCCCGCGTCAATGCGCCGGGTGTGCGTCCGTTCAGAGAGCACGTCATCGTGATGCAGGATAGCGTCAACCTGGTGGATGCAGCCGGGACCATTGTTCCTTCGGCCGTCATCGAGGAGGACGCCGAGGACTCGGGCAAAGAGGGTTTCAATTATCGGGTCGAACCTTTCTGGTTCCGCCTGGGCTTCGCTCCCGGTTCAACGCCGGAACAGGGAAACAGCGTTGACTTCAAAAATGTCTTCTCCAATGCGCTGACGGGAGAAGATCCGCAGACGCCCGTGTTCACGGCAAGAAGAAGGACGCCGACCCGCTTCAGGGTGGTGATGCCGGGCGGGCACATGCGCAACCAGGTTTTCGTGCTGCATGGGCACTCCTGGGAGCGTCTGCCGTACGTCAACAACTCGACGCGCCTC
>JALOPK010000084.1 GCA_025453925.1 Candidatus Eiseniibacteriota bacterium
CGCAGGCTTACGGATGATAGGAAGGGCCAGCTCATCACGCTGGACACCGAACAGGAGAGGACCCTTTTCTTCGACTTCTTTCCGCTGGAACTCGGAGAGATCCAGAGTTTCAAGACCCGATTCCACCTCTATACCGTACCGGGACAGGTGTACTACGAAGCGAGTCGAAGAATCGTCCTGTCCGGAGCGGACGGCGTGGTGTTCGTGGCCGACTCTCAGGTTTCGAGGCGCGAGGAGAACATTGAGAGCTTTCGCGGTCTGCTTGAGAATATGTCGTTCTACGGCCTGCATCCCGACCAGGTGCCGGTGGTGCTCCAGTATAACAAGCGGGATCTGAGCGAAGTCATGAGCCTGGAGGATCTTGATGCCGACTTCCGCAGGGATGGCTGGCCTCGCTTCTCGGCGGTCGCCACGAAGGGGGACGGCGTGCTCGACACCATCCGCACCGCCATGAAAGAGGTTCTGGCGCGCTTCGAGTGAAGGAGACGCTTCGAATGTCATTGAAGGGAACACTCGGCGACCTCAGCGTGCCTGATCTGCTCCAGATCCCGCTGATAGGGAGGCTGACCGGTGCGCTTGGGTTTGCCAACGGCGATCGGGAGGCCGTGGTGTACTACCACAGTGGGGCGATCGTCCATGCCGAATCGGGTGAGCTGCAGGGCGAACACGTGGTGTACGATCTCCTGGAGTGGGCGGAGGGGAAGTTCAGTTTCGAAAAGGGCCGTCAGTGCGCTGCGGCGACCATCAAGAAGGATGTCCAGCACCTCTTGCTGGAGGGCCTGCGGCGCCTCGATGAGCGAGCCAGAGCCGAAGCCGAACGACAGCAGCAGTGGAAAGCGCAACTCGGAAGTGAGGCAGAGCTCGCAACCGCGCTCTCTGAGGCTCTTGTCAACGCGGGCACCGCGGTCGCTGCTGCCGCCGTTCTTGATCGGGATGGCCGCGTGCTCGCCTCATGGCCCGGGCCGGTCCTTCCCGAGAGCCCAAGCTACCAGGCCCTTCGCACCTGCGTGCGGATGTGGAAGGCCGCGGAGACCGGGTGTGATCAGCTATACTGGGGTACCGAAGCAACCTGGGTGGCCGGTCGGAGCCTCGGGGCATTCTCGCTTCTGGCCGCTGTCGCCAAGGAACGAACGGGCCTGGGGCAGTTTCACTTCGGGTTCAAGAAGGCTGTCGATCTGCTTCTTCTGCGCCTTCAGATCGCGAATCCGGCCTGAACGACCACGACCCAGGAGAGGCTCCGGCGATCCGCCTCTCGTCGGTCAATCTGGGCGGCACCACCGTCGAGCGGCGTCCTTCCCTCTGGGCCTCCGCGCATCGGGCGGGGGCCGTTCCCTCGAATGACGCCACCTGACGTCTCTCTGTAAGCCCGCAACAGCGCACCGTCTCCGATGCTGGGCGCCACCAGGTAGGAGAGCCGAGACGACGACCGGGGGTTTCCCGTGGGCCGTGCCGGCCAGGGCTCACTCTCTCCCACCGGAACGAGCGGAACGAAGAAGAGAGCCGGGTGACTGGTCGAGCCACCCGGCTCAGGCGGGTCTCGGCCCCCCGGTTCCCCTACTTGATGGAGATGGGGATCTCCTTAGGGCGGGCCGCCTCGGATTTCGGCAACTCGATCACCAGAACACCATCCCTGAAGGTCGCGCTGATCCTCTCGGGATCGACGGCCCTTGGGAGCGTGAACACGCGCTGGAACTTGCCGTAGGTCCGCTCCTGGCGATGCCAGTTCTTGCCTTTCTTCTCCTCGCGCTCAAGCCGTTTCTCGCCTTCAACGGTGAGAGTTGACTCGTGAACGGAGAGCCTGATGTCCTCTTTGGTGAGGCCCGGTAGTTCCGCTTCAACGACAAAGCCATCTTCAGTTTCGTGAATATCGACCTTCGGGCCCCACATCACTCCCGCAGTCTCGGGCTCGGCGAGCGAGCTCCTTCCGAAGAAGGACTCGAGTAGACGATTCATCTCGTCCTGCAGGGTCGTCACCTCATGGTTTGGTCTCCACCGAACGATTGCCATTGCTGTGTCCTCCTTCCCGTCGGTTGGGTACCATCTGCACTGTTGCATCAACAGGCACACCGACTGCCGCATGCAGGGATCATGCCAAAACCCCTTGGGTGCGCATTGGAGTCTACTCCGACGATATCGACGGCCAGTACGGCGCACCCCATACGACAAGAGAGGCACGGCCTGCCATTATGACAGTTCGCGCCTGAAAGTAGTCGCGTGACGCACAGTGCCGCGCACACTACCCGGAAGATGAGCGTCAGAGCTACGAAGCCGGGGGAGGGAGCGGGTTTGGCGGAAAACAAGGAGCGGGCAACCGCAGCAGCGGCTGCCCGCTCATGCCCCTTAAGGCAGCTACTTCACGGCGATGGGGATCTCTTTCGGGCGGGCTATTTCCTTCTTGGCCAGATGAATGGTCAGGACCCCGCTCTCGAAACTCGCCTCAATCTTGTCCGAATCCACTGCCATGGGAAGAGAAAACGACCGTTGGAACTTGCCGAATATCCTCTCTTGCCGGTGGCAGTCGCAGTCCTTCTGGTCGGCGTGGCCGTACTTCTTCTCGCCCTCGAGCGTGAGGGTATTGTCGTGTACGGTCAGTTTGATGTCTTCCTTCGTGACGCCGGGAAGCTCGGCGTCGAAGAGATACCCATCCTTCGTCTCATGTATGTCCACGCGCGGCCCCCACAGACTCGCCGCGGCGGCAGCCTCGGGCTCACGATGGCCCAAGAACGTCTCAAGAAGGCTGTTCATCTCATCTTGCAGCGTGGTCACGTCTCGGTAGGGTCTCCAGCGTACGATAGCCATTGTAGTTCCTCCTATGTGGTGGCTTGAACCGCACTCTTGATTGCAGTCCACACTTAAGCAGCTATCGTGCCACACACTGCATGCGGGCCATGCATGGCTCTCATGGCAGCAGTGGATGCCGTGCCAGATGAGCGTCCCAGTCTGTCCGAGGAGCGCCATTCCCGCATCGGTAGGCATCGTTGCGCCGGTAACCCTTGGTCGTTTCATTGAGGCCAGTCTGCGAGTCCCCGCGCACCCCTGGAGACACCATGGATCTTACTACCCTGCCCAAGACCGAGCTGCACATGCACCTCGATGGGTCAATCCCCATGGAGTTGACGTGGCAGCTCATGACTGAGTACCGCCTCAACCCCCGGCCGACCCTGGAGGAAACGGAACGGCTCCTCACCATGCAACCGGAGGACGAGACGTCCCTGCTGGCGTACCTCGACAAGTTCAGCTACCCCCTGTGGATCACCCAGTTCTACGAGAACATCCAGGGCGCCACCATCGCGATTCTGGACCGATTGGCCGCCCTCAATGTCACTTTGGCGGAGCTGCGATACTCACCCATCGTTCACACCTACGCCGGGCTTACCGTTCGCCAGGCCATCCGCGCCGTGCTGAGCGGGATGAACCACGCCCGGAAAGCCCATGGCATGCGCGTCGGACTCATCGTCATCGCCATGCGCCAGCACGGCCCCCATATCGCCAAGATCCTTGCACGACAGGCGATCGCCGAGGGGCAGCGATTTCACAGGAGGTCCGGCGTAGTCGGATTCGACATCGCCGGAGCCGAGCGCGGAAACCCACCGGGATTGTTCCGCGAGGCCTTCCTGCTGGCCCGGCACGGGGGGCTGGGGTTGACCGTTCACGCGGGAGAGGACGAGGGGCCGCGCAGCGTGTGGGAGGCAGTCGACGAACTGGGCGCCCGACGCATTGGGCACGGATGCTCGGCCTTGCAGGATATGACCTTGGTGCAACGTCTCGCGCGTGACAGGATCCTTGTGGAATGCTGCGTCACATCCAACTACCAGACCGGCGCCGTGCCGCGGGGCGCGCGGCATCCGATCTTCACCTTCCTGGAGCATGGCGTGCCGGTCGCGATCTGCGTGGACAATGCGACCGTGTCCCGGACCGACAGCGTGCGGGAGAGCGCGCTGGTGGCCGATGAGGTGGGGCTGGACGAGGTCATCCGGATCCACCGGCAGGCCAGGGAGTTCAGTTTCATCGCTGCTGACGCGCCTTCCGGCTCGGGCAACCCTGATGGCGAGGCTCGGGAACCGTGAGGACGCGGATCATAGCGGGCATGGTGGTTCCGGCTCTACTTCTCGTCGGGGTGGCGGATGCCGCGCGACACTCGGCCACCCTCGCCCACCGAGAGCACAGCAGAGACCGCCCGGGTCTCTCCGGCCCGATGCTTCAGGCGCCCAGCGTTGCGGGGTTCTTTCTCGTTCACTACACGACGGTCGGTGTCGACGCGACGACCGGTACGTATGCCGCGGCGATCGCGGCCTGGGCCGATGCCTCTCGACAGGTGTTCACCGGCCTCGACTGGCTGCCGCCGCCGCCCGACGGCACGGCGGGCGGGGATTCGAGGTACGACCTGTACCTCATGGGGCTCGGCCAGTCCCTGACCGGATACACCCAACTGGAGGGACTCCTGCCCGGAGGGTATCCGGACGACGCGACCAGCTACGCGGTGCTGGCGACCGGGATGACCGACGCGGAGGCATCGGCGGGGGTGGCGCACCACGTGCATCAGGCATGCCAGTATGCGTATTCGGCGAATGAGCTCGGCGCATGGATGGAACAGAGCGCCGGATGGATCGAGGAACTCGTGTTCCCGGCCGCCAACCAATGGGTGCTGCGTACGGGATCATACCTCGGGAACGCCCGGAAGTACTTGTTTGTCTCCGATGGCTGGACGGAGCAGGGGGCGCTTCTGTGGCCGAAGTATCTGGCCGAGTCCGCCGGCGATGCCGACCTTATCCGGCGCATCTGGCTTCGATGTGCCGATGTTCCCAACAATAACACCGTTTCGGCAACACAGCAGGAACTGGCCTTCTCGGGCCTCGCTTCTCTCCAGGAGGAGTTCCAGACGTTCACTGCCTGGAACTATCTGTCCGGCGTTCATGACGACGGGATGCACTACGACGAGGGCGATCAGATCACCGGATCCGTGCCCCTCTTGGCCAGTCACGCCTCCTATCCTGCCGAAGGCCAGACCAGCGTGCTCACCGCGCCGTACGGCCTTGGCGCCTCCTACGCGGAGTTTCTCTACACCGCCGGAAGCGAGATCCGCATCAGCCTGGATGGTTCCGACACTTACGGCCCGTGGGGCGCAGGAGTGATTGCGATCAGCGGCTCCGGCCAGGCGACCTATGGTGCCTTTGCCGTGGACGCCGTCACCGGCATGGGAGACACGACCATCGCCGGGTGGTCCACTCTCCAACGCGTGGTGCTCGTCGTGCAGAACCTGCGCCTCGCTGCAGGGGCGCCCGGGCCGTTTTGCTACACCGCCGATGTCGCGGGATCCTCGCCGCCCTCCACCCCCACCGGGCTGGTCAGCGCGGTGTCTGGCGACTGGATCCGCCTGACGTGGTCGCCGTCGACCGATCCCGACGGCGACCTCGAAGGGTATCACGTGTATCGGTCAACACGGACGTTTCTCCCGCTGCCGGCCATGACCAGGATCGCCTCCGCAGTGACGGACGAGGACCCTGGAATGCCTGGTGTGCAATGGACGGATCAAAACACCCTCGGGGCCGACGTTGTGGGCGATGAAGGTGCCAACTACTTCTGGGTTCTCACCGCCGTGGATGCCGCCGCCAACGAATCGCCGCCCACCGGCGCCGTCGGGGAGTTCGACTTCCTGGTGCACTACCCCTGAGGGACCGGTGTCGCGTTCCTGCGGGGAACACGACACGACGCATCACGGCACGATGGGTTGGCTGCTGGTCCCCGGCACGACCGTGCCGAGGTCTACTCCGGAATCGCGCTCGTCCATTGTGGTTCCTGCACTCACCCGGCGGCTCGCAGCCGGGTTCCCGGGCGCGGCGCGAGATGCCCCCCGGGGCGAAGGCGTCAAAGCCATCCGTGGGCCCGATACCACGACAGGGTATCGGAGATGCCGGCCGACAGCCCGATGCGCGGGCGGAATCCGAGCTCCCGCTCGGCCTTGAGGGGCAGACACACCCAATGTGGAAAACAAGCCTCCGCGATCTTGTTGCGATCGAGCGGGGTTGGTCTGCCCGTCAGACGCTCCACCATTCGGCATGCCAGCCCGAGTAGCGCGAGGGAGGACAGCGGGACCGTGATCACTCGGATCCGCCGCCCCATGTCGGCGCGCAGGACCTGCGCCAGACCCTCCCATCTCACGATCTCGCGGGAACTGATGAAGTACGTACTCCCCGACGGCATTGCCGCCGATCCGGCGGCCAGCGCGCCAGCGACCACGTCCTGCACGTGGGTGAGACTCTGGGTTCCCCCCCGCGGGACCGGCAGGATACCGCGCGCAGCCGCCCTGAACAGCGGCAGGAAGTCGCGATCCCGCGGGCCGTACACTGCGGGCGGCCGGATCACGCTCACGCTGAGACTGTCCCGGTATGCGGCCACGACCTGCTCTTGGGCCAACTTGCTCTGCCCGTACCACGACACAGGAGCAGGCTGATCGCTCTCCCGTGCCGGCTGCCCCGTCGCGCTCGGTCCAGCGGCGGCCAACGATGAGAACACGACCACCCGCGAGACTCCCCCGGCTTGACTGCACGCGTCGAGTAGCGCATCCGTGGCATTGACGTGGAACGCGAAAAAACCTTCCCTCGTCTTCGCATGGGTCACACCGGCCACGTGGTACACGCGGTCTACGCCGGCGACCGCCGGGAGCAATTCCCCGGCTGTCCAGTTCGCGCGTCGGACGACGTCTATGTCCTCCGGGAGCCACTGAAGAGAGGAGCGGGGGCGAAGCAGCGCCCGTACGGAGCGTCCCTGGGCGAGGATGCCCTCAACGAGATGGGAGCCGATGAATCCGCTCGCCCCCGTCACCAAATCCAGCGGCATGGTCAGGCGGTGGGAATCTCGTAGATCCGATAGGTCTTATACCGCCGGCCTCCCATGGCCTCGATGTCCCGGATCATGAATTCATTGTCTTCGAGCACCCACCCCATCTCACCGCGAATGTAGCCGGCCTTGCGACCCCGCCGGAGGGATTCGAGCATCAAAACTGCCTCGATGCCCTTGCGCCTGAACTGCTCCTTCACTCCCAAGGTGAGCAAGCGGGCCTCGGAGATCTTTCGGCTGTACCAGAGCGCCTTGAGAAAGCCCAGGGGGAACAGCCGGCCGTTGAGGTGCGCGAGCACGCGATTCAGGTTGGGAAGGGAAAGCGAGAAGGCCGCGGGCGTCCCCTTATGTTCCGCGATAAGCACCAGCCTCGGATCGATTGCTGACTTCACTTCCTTGGCCAGATGGTCGAACTCCCGCGTCGTCATGGGAATGAATCCCCAGTTGTTGCTCCACGCCGAGTTGTAGATGTCGCGAACGATGGCGACATCCTCGCCAAAGCGCTTCATATCCATACACCGGATAGTGATGCCGGCCCGCTGCATGGCGCGATCCGCGATCCGTGACACCCGGGCCGGATCGTCTCCACCGGTGAAGAGCTCAAAGGCCACCAGATCCTTGATCTTGGCGAACCCGGCGGCTTCGAGCAGGGCCGGGTAGTACGGTGGGTTATACGTCATCATCACCATGGGAGGGTATCCGAATCCATCGGTCAGGAGACCGCACGTCTCGTTGGTGGACCAGTTGCAGGGGCCGCGCATACGTTCCACGCCCTGTCCTCGGAGCCAGGTGCGGGCGGCCTCGGCAAGGGCGATGGCAACCCGGGAATCGTTCACGGACTCGAAGAATCCAAAAAAGCCGACACGTTCGCACCGGAAGACATTGTGCTGTTCGTTCAGACAGACGCCGATCCTGCCCACCACCTCTGCCCGGTCCGTGGCCGTGAAGATCGAAGTGAGTGCGTGATCGTGGAACGGGTGACGCCCGGGCACCACCAACGCCCGCTCCTGGCTCAGGAGCGGAGGAACCCAGTTGGGATCACCGCGGTAGATCCGCCAGGGCATCCGCTGGAACCGCGCGATGTCTCGTCGGGACCGCGCCTCGCGAACCTCGATGCTCATATCAGCGAGAATGCCTTGCCCACCCTGCCAAAGATCTCCAGCACGCGATCAAGCTGCTGGTCCTCGTGGGTCGCCATGTAACTCGTCCGCAGCAACTCGTCGTTGGGCGCCACGGCCGGCGGGATGACCGGATTGGTGAACACCCCTTCCTCGATGAGGGTCTTCCAGAGTCGGAATGTCTGCAGCATCCCCAGGCCGACTTTAATGGGGATGATGGCGGTCTGGCTCTTGCCGGTGTCGAATCCGAGCTCCTTGAATCCCCGCCGCATCCGTTCACCGATCACGTTCAGGCGGGTGACCCGTTGCGGTTCAGCCTCCAGCACCTGCAGCGCCGCCATGGCGGCGGCCACCGAGGCGGGCGGCATGCTGGCTGAGAAGATCAGGCTGCGTGCATGATGCTTGATGTAGTGGATCACCTGCTCATCCCCGGCGACAAAGCCTCCAAGCGAGGCGAAGGACTTGCTGAAAGTCCCCATGACGAGGTCAACCCCTTCGGTCAGACCGTAGTGCTCGGCCGTTCCTCTCCCTGTGGGCCCTACCACACCAATGCCGTGGGCGTCATCTACCAGGAGACGGGCATTGTAGCGGTGGGCAAGATCCACCAGGGTGGGAAGGTCCGCCAGATCCCCCTCCATGCTGAAGACGCCATCAACGACGATGAGCTTGGGGCGGTCCACGTTGGCGGCGAGGATACTCTCAAGCGCCGTGAGGTCGCCGTGAGGGAACTTCAGGTTCTTGCCGAAGCTCAAGCGACACCCGTCAACGATGCTGGCGTGATCCTCCCGATCGGTGATGACGAGCTCGTTTCGCGCGACCAAGGAGGAGATAACTCCCAGATTCACCTGAAAGCCCGTGCTGAAGACCAGGGCCATCTCCTTGCCCATGAACCTGGCAAGCCGGTGCTCGAGCTCTTCGTGGAGCGTCAGGGTTCCGTTGAGGAAACGAGAGCCCGTGCAGCTTGAGCCGTAACGCTCAAGTGCCTCCCTCGCGGCGTTGATCACGCTCGGGTGATGCGTGAGGCCGAGGTAGTTGTTCGACCCGATCATGATCACTTCCTTCCCATCGATGCGCGCGATGGTCTCCTGGAAGGATTCGATGGGGCGGAAGTAGGGGTAAATACCGAGCGCCATGACTTCCTTGGCCTCGGTGAACCGGTAACACTTCTCGAACAGATCCATGCTGCCTCCAGCCCGTCGTGCGGGACCGATGCTCCCTGACGCGGCCATCATGATCACGTTGACCTCGATTGCGATGTGCATCGCATCGAGAGGCTCCAGTACCGGGCCTCCCCGGCAATCACCGGCGGGGAGTCTCACCCGCCGCGCCCGGCAGCGTGCAGGCGATCGCCTGGCCGCCGTACGCCGAACCGCGCACCTCCGCGAGGAACGCCAATGAGCGGCTCTTCGAGGGCACCGGGGTATGGGTCTCCCACACGTCTCGGGCGATCGCAGCCAGCCTGGCAATGGTCACTTCGGATGCCGGACGGAGCTTCCATTGAGCGAACGGTTCAGCCAGCATCGTGCGAAGAAGCATCAAATCTCCCGCAGCAGTCGGTTCTTTGCAAGCGTCTTGAGGCGTACAGGAGCTACACAGGACTCCTCCGCGCGCGACGCTAAGCCATGTCGTCTCTCCCGCCGGACCGCCGCACCGAGCACATGCATCGACGCGAAGTCCATACCCGAGAGCCTTCTGAAGATGAAATTCGAAGGCCACCATGGTTCGATCAGCCTCGTCAGGCGACGCGCCGTTGAGCGCGAGAAGAAGCCACTTCAGCAGCAGAAAAACCCGGGAGGAAGGCTCCTCATCCGGGAGCTGTGAGAGTATGAGTTCGAGGGCGTAGGCGGCGAGTCCGAAGCGCTCCGGAGATTGGGACAGCGCCTCGTGGGCGACGTCGAGTTCAACGCCACTCACCGTTCGCAGACCCGATCCTTCCCCCATGTACACGGAACAGGTGATCAGGTTGGTGGGCTGGAAGGCCGCAGCGGCGACGCGCCCCGGACGGCGTGCCCCCCGGGCGATCACGCCGATCTTGCCCAGCTCCCTGGTGAAAAGGGAGCCGACGAGGCTGCTCTCGGAAAAAGGCGTGGTGCGGAGGACGATGCCTTCGACACGCTGGAGCCTCACCGCGTCGACCTCGCGCTCATGTCTCTCCGCGGATACCGCGTTGAGGGAACCCAGGCGCACGGGTCATCCTGCCGGACTCGCGGTCCCGACGTGCGGCTGAGCATGAATCCTCAGACCGGGGGACTCATCCGGGACGTGGGGGTGGAAACTCCACCGAGGGGACGGCCGGTGGTTCCTCCGGAAGAGCATCATGCCCTCCGCGAGGCAAGACGAGGCCGCCCGAAACGATCATTCTGAGTGCGTCTTCGACCGCCACCGGCGTCTCACGCAGCCTCCCCGGAGGAACAAGGAGGACGAAGCCTGTAGTCGGATTGGGCGAGGTGGGCACAAACACCCGCGTCAACGATTCCCCCTCGGCGTCGGCGAGAAGGCCGCCCTCTCCGGCGACGAAGCCGACCGACCAGATGCCTCCCACGGGGTACTCCACCAGCACGACCCGGCGGAAACCCCGGCCCCTGCCCGACAGGATCATGGTGAGGGTCTGTTCGAGTACGCCATAGAGCTTGCCCAGAAGCGGGACGGATGACAATGCCCCCCGCGCGAGCTTCACGAGTTGGCTCCCCACCAGGTTCCTCGTGAACAGGCCGGTCACCATGATCAAGAGCAGCAGAGCGGCGAATCCAACCCCGGGAATGCGCATGCCGGTCAGCAGGAACAGCGCGGTGCCCAAGGGTCGATCCAGCATCATGAAGAGCTGCATGAACACGTAGATGCTGACGACGGCGGGTACGAGCACGAGCACGCCGGCAATGAGGCTGGTGTGCAGCGTCCTTCTGAGGCCCATGGGAAGTCTAAAGGCTCACGAGGGGACTCAGTCTGACTGTTCCCTCTTGACGACGACCTTGGCGATTCGCTGGCCTTCGACCTTTTCCACGATGAAGCGGAGATCTGACCACTCGAAGGTCTCACCTTCCTCAGGAATCCGCCCGATGAGGTCGTAGA
>JALOPK010000411.1 GCA_025453925.1 Candidatus Eiseniibacteriota bacterium
CCTGGCGACGGCTCTGGCGTCCGAGGTCGCGTAGCGCAACGGCACCCTGGTGGGGCCCCCCTCGTTGGTGCCCACCACCACCATGAAGCGCTGGACGGAGAAGGACTCATCTCCCCGGGCCGCGACCACCAGCATCAGTGTACACATCGCGGCCATCAACCATCGGGCCCTCATTGCCTCACCTCTTTCTTCTGCACCAACACGGCCCATTGTTCCAATGAATCAGGGAGGGCGAGCGACGCGGACCGGCAACCAATCGGATCCCCCGCAAGGGCTTCCGTCGCACCGACCACCGCCGCGACATCGATGGGCGACGAAGCGGTCACCAGGATGAATCGCTCGAATTCCGGCGCGTCATCGATCTCGTATGCATGCGGGATCGGCGTTTCTCCCTGCGGGGAGAGCGTGGTGGATCCTCCCTCGCGGGGGAAGTGCAGCGTCGTTGAACCTCTGCCGTCCACCGACACGATGACGCCGTGCCTGCGTCCGGCGGCGACATAGCTGAGCTGGAGGACGTCACCCCGCTGCACCACTGTGGCGCTGTCGATCCGCTCGACCTCGTCGCCGCGCTTGCGGTATACCGCCAGTCGAGGTTCCAAACCCTTGATGCGGGTTTCCGCGATTTCCGCCAGACCGGGAATCGGCGGCGAGACATCGTTGGCCGGACGAAGCACCCACAGGGCGAGCGCCATGGCGGATAGCACCGGAACCAGAGCGACCAGCGACGAACGGAACCGAAAGGGCCTCGTCGTGGGGGCACTCGGCGCCGGCTTTGCCGCCCGTGCCGCCACCTCGGCCGCGAACCATGCCGGCGGATACTTCTTCAGAGTCTCGATGTTCGACGACGCCATCGTCTTGAGTCGTGCCGCCAGGTCAGGCTCAGTCTCGATCCTTCGTGCCAACGCGTCGAGCTGGTCCTTCGGCAGCTCCCCCAAGGCGTACTTCTCAAGCGTGTAGTCAGCTACGTGATTCGTTCGGGACGACATCGGTCACGCTCCTTCCAGTTCGAGGGCGCGAGCCCGCAACGTCCGCAGACGTTTCCGCACACCCGAGACGGACAACCCGACCTCCCGGGCAACCTCTTCCAGCGTGAGCCCGTCGACATAGTGCAGGACCGCGATGAGACGGGTCGACTGGCGCTCACGTCCGAATATCCTGTCCAGGCGGATCTTGGCCAGGATGCTCCCCTCATGGTCCTGGGAGCACGCGATCCGGTCGAGGACATCGTCGGATGCATCTTCCGGATGGCGGCGCTGTGTCCGCAGGATATTGAGACATGTGTTGGTGGCCATCCGAAGGAGAAGCCCCGACGGCGCATCGCCCGTCAGCGTCTCCTGGCGCCTCACCAGCTCGGCAAACACGTCCTGGGTCGCTTCCAAGGCCCTATCCTCATCCTTGAGGAGCTGGCGACAGCGCCGCAGGACCATGGGGCCGTATCGCCGGTAAAATGCTTCCACATCGATGGCCATCGACACGACCTCCACCTGTTCGCCGTCGCCCATGGCGTCCGCCGCCGCGCCATGGCAAAAGGGTGACCGATGGTCCCCCACGTCCCGATCCGCGCGCGAAACGAGGCCACACGTCGCGCCGGAAACGGGAGAAGGAGACACGTGTAGCAGGCAACCCGCGCGATGCGGCGGCGTCAAGAGCCAAGAGTGCGGCACCCTTCATCCCAGCCTCACCCGTGGATCGGATTGACCTTCCCCGCGCACTCGGCGTGCCTTCCCCGCGGGGAACGGGATCACCGTGCAGGACGCCGCATCCGGGAGCAGTTCATAGAGCGGAATCTTCCCACTGATGTTCCGCAAGTGCCGCTCGCCCTTGAACACGGCGCCGGCGGGGAGCACTCCGCATGCATCGATCACGCTCTGGGACATGCAGATGCCGCCTGCCGGCGCTTCCTTCTCCAGTCGTGCAGCGATGTTCACGGTCGCCCCCATGACATCGCCCGAAAGGAAGAAGATGTGCCCCGCATGGACGCCTATCCGGTGCGAGAGGGACGGCTGCCGGCCCTGGGGCCGGGCCGCCAGCGATGTCTGTATTGAGCGGGCGCAGGCGACTGCCCCGGGCGCTTCATCGAAGACTGCCAGCACGCCGTCCCCGACGGTCTTGAGCACCTGTCCCCCGTGGTCATGGCATGCCCCTCGAATGAGATCGAGATCCACGGCCAGGTCACGGAGCGTGGCGCGCTCATCGCGGTCCATGGCAGCGCTGAAACCGACCACATCGGTGAACATCACCACTGAGCTGGTCCCCGGGGTCGTCGGCTCAATCGACGGTCTGGCCTCATGGCCCACGTGAAACGGGCGATTGCCGGCGACCGGTGCCTGCCGCTCGATGTGCCGCAGACCGCGATTGTCCTCCCGACGGCTGACGAGGCGGGAAGCGGACCCCACCACCACCGCGCAGATAGCCAGAATGAAAGCCCCCGCGAAGGCGGGCCACGGGCTCAGCTCGCCAAGTGGCGCCAGTTCTCCGATCGGTCGAGGGATCAGCAGGCGAGAGAGGAGGAGTGCGGCTTCCGGCATCGTGGTTCTCCAGCAGGCCGGGCACCATGCCCGACGCTCACTCTCTACAACACCGGTCCTCGGTCGACCTGTCACCGCCGCCTGCGCGGTGCGTCGCGCTGCGCAGCGGGGCCTCCCCGGAGCCTGAGGGTTGCCCCGGGCGGTCCGACTTCCTAACTTGGCATCTCGTCTTTCCTCCATCGGGCGCCCGCGGTTTCCCGCACCGAGTGACAAAGGAATCCCATGTCGGACAAGCCGTTCGTCCATCTCCACACCCATTCCTGCTACAGCCTCCTTGATGGAGCGATACGGGTCCCGACGCTGGTGGATGCGGCAGCGGAGATGGGTATGCCCGCACTGGCGCTCACCGATCACGGCAACATGTTCGGCATCGTCGAGTTTCTCGGCGCCGCGGCCAAAGCTCACGTCAAGCCGATCGTCGGGTCTGAGGTGTACGTCACCGTCGGGCCCAGAGGGGACCGTTCCCAGGGGCAGCGGAACATCCGTCACATCGTGCTTCTGGCCAAGAATGAGACGGGTTACCGCAACCTCATGCAGCTCTCCACCATCGGCTATCTCGAAGGGTACTACTACCGCCCGCGCGTCGACCACGACGACCTGGAGCGATATTCGGAAGGTCTGATCGCGTTGTCCTCGTGCCTGAAGGGCGAGATCCCCCAACTGCTCCTTGACGGGAGATACGATGAAGCGCGCGTGGTGGCGC